>NZ_JBFAKH010000092.1:0-25893 GCF_040655635.1 Streptomyces sp. NPDC050388 | reverse complement strand
CGGTTCCACAGCGCGGAAGAAGTTCTCCGCTACGTCGAGACCATGGAGGAATCGAATGCCCATTCGGAACCGTGAGGTTGTTTGCGCACGGCTTCGCCGCGCGCTGTACCGGCAGACGCCGCTCATGATCCTGGACGAGCCCACCTCGCAGATGGACGCCCGCGGCGAGCACGCGATCTTCACGCAGATCAAGCGCCTCGCACCCCGGCGCATGACGATCGTCGTCACGCACCAACTGGAGAACACCCGGCTCGCCGACCGCATCCTCGTGATGGACAAAGGCCGCGTCGTCGAACAGGGCCCGTACGACGACCTGGTGAACGCCGGCGGCCAGTTCGCCGACCTCGTCGCCCTGGCCAAGGACCGCTGACCCACCCACGGAATCGAGACCCACATGACGGACACCTGGCAGACGATCGCGGACCTCGCCAACCTCCTCGACGACCACTCCACGCTCCCCCGCGAACAGCAAGTCCTCTTCCAACTCCTCAAGATCCAGGAGGAGGCCGGCGAAGTCGCCGAAGCCGCCATCGGCGCAGCCGGGCAGAACCCCCGCAAGGGCCGTTCCCACACCTGGCAGGACGTCGAATCCGAGGTCTGCGACGTCATCGTCACCGGCATGGTCGCCCTGATGCGTATGAACCCCGACGCGGAGGCGGTCTTCGCCCAGCACATGCAGCGCATCGCGGACCGCGATCCGAGCCGGCCCGGGAGGACAGCCGCCGGCCACTCCCCGCACGCGCGGTTCGCGCCCCTGAGCAGCGCGCCGAGCGCACCCGAACCCACTTGACACCGCACGGGAGAAACGCAGTGGTCGACACCCCTCAACACAACCGAGCGCGCCGACCGGTCAAGGCGGGCGAGGCCGGCGAGCACTGGGAACCGCTGTGGCAATCCGGTCGGCGCTACCGGAGCATGGATACGCCGGAGCGGGAAGCCCTGAACCGGCAGGTGGGCATCGGTCGTGGGAGACCCGCCCTCGACATCGGCTCCGGCGACGGGGCGCTCGTGCAGGCGCTCGCCGAACTCGGCTACCGGCCGACCGGGATCGACTGCGCACCCAGCGCGCGGCGCCGGGGCCGTGAGGGCGGACCGCACCGCATGGCGGATCTGCCGGGACAACCGCTGGTGGGGCGTGTCCGGCACGAGGCGGGGCACGTGCAAGGAGGCCGGCCCACCGGTGCCCGACGACCTGGTCCGCCGTGACTGCACCGCGACCCGTGCGAACCGGCTGTGGCTCGCCGGCATCACCGAGCACGCCGCCGGCAAAGGCAAGCTCTGCCTCTGCGCGGTCAAGGAGGCCTTCAGCAACGGGATCGTGGGCTGCTCCATCGAGGCGCGGGTGAGGTCCTGCCCGGCCGTGGCCGCCCTGGAGACGTCGACGGGTGCATGCTGCACAGCGATCGCGGATCGCAGTTTTGCTCCCGGAAGTGCGTCCGGGGGCTCGACCGTCACCGGATGGCCGGATCGACAGGGAGGGTGGGAGCTGCCGGTGACAACGCGGCCATGGAGTCCTTGTTCGGCCTGCTGCAGAAGAACCTCCTCGACCGCCGGGTCGGGGCTGCCCGCGAAGAACTCCGGATCGCGATCGTGACCTGGATCCAGCGGACCTACACCCGACGCCGCAAGCAGGCCTGACTCGGCCGGCTGGCCCCCATCGGATGCGAGACCGTCATGACCATGTCGGCCCTCCAGGCCGCGTGACCGCACCTGTCACCCGAACCTGCATCAGACCCCCGGCTGAACCAGCGGCCGGGATGCACTTCCGGGTGGGGCTGGGCCGACAGGGCGTCGTTGTCCGAATTTATGCCGGGGTGCCCGGGGAGGGTGAGTGAAAGCGGATGTTCGGGGTGAGATGCTGCAGGCAGAACCCCGGCCCGATTCCAGCGGGCCGGGGTCTGTGTGCTGCGCCAAGGCGGCGGTCCGGTCAGCGTCCGCCGTGTCCGCCGAATCCGCCCTTCCCGCCGAATCCTTCGTTCCCGCCGTGCTTGCCGAAGTGGTGGACGACCCGGAAGCTGCCCACCACTCCGTTCTTGACGAAGACGCCGCCCCTGACGTGTCCGGGGTGCACGCCGTCGCTGGAGCTGTGCGGTCCGACGGTGGCGATGGGGGCACCGTTGTCGCAGGTGGCCCCGCGGAAGACCTCGACGGTCCTCCAGCTGTCGTTGCGGATGTTCAGGCTGCGGGAGCCCAGGCCGCTCACGATGGTGACGCAGCCGCCCGGGTGGGCGGAGAACGACCGCTCGTTGATGTGGATCCGGCCTTCGAATTCCTTCTCTTCGAAGCCCCGGCCTTCGAATTCCTTGCCCTCGAAGCCCCGGCCTTCGTTGCCCTTGCCTTCGAAGTCCCGGCCTTCGTTCTCCTTGCCGGATTCGCCGCCCAGGGGGGCTGCGGCGGGGGCGGCCGCCTGCTGGATCGCGGGGGCGGCCTGGGCCGGCTCGTAGGCGGACGCCGAGGCGTAGGTGATACCGGTGGCGGCCAGGGCCGCGGCGGCCGCGACGGCCGCGGTAACGACGTTGGGACGAGTCTTCATCACGCGTTTCTCCTGTCTCGGGAAATCGGCTGGCAGCCGACTCGTGATGAACGTACTGACCGATTCCCATATCTGTCATATCGGGAGGTAAGGGAAAGTCGGCGGATTGACTCCAATCAGGTCACAGGGGGCTCCCGTGTGGCGTGTCATGGCGTACTGACGCTCAATCAGACTGCTTTTCCTGTAGTGGACTTGATGCCTCGATAGGCCGTCCGGGGGACTTTTCTGGCGTCCGCTCACCCGTAGCAGCGGCGTGTCGTTCGTTGACACCCCGGGTGAAACCGGTCTTTGTCGTGCTGCCGGGCCGCGGGCCAGGTACCCGGGCACCCGGCCCGGCCGGTGACGCGATGCCGTTCACCGGGTGACGTTCCTGCAGAACGTCCCAGTGAAAGCGAAGACCTGACGTTGGCTCCAGGTCCTCTTCACCGGGCGCCTACGGCTGGTCGGCGGGCCCGCGCGCACGCCCCGGCGGGCGCGTTCGCCGCCCGCAGCGGGCCGTGTTCACGGTGCCGCGGGCGGCTCGCCCGGCGAACCGGAAGCCGGGCCATCGGGCCCCCGCGCGCCACCGCGCGAGCAGGCCAGGGACATGATGCCCCTCACCGCGAGCCAATCGCGGACACCCGGGGCCGGCGTGTCCGGTGCCCGGCCCCTTCGCGCTTTCCCGCTCACCCGTCCGTCCCCTTCGCCGGCCTCTGCACCGGTCGGCGAAGGGGACGGTACGGGCAGGCCGCCGCCCTCCTCCCCAGGCCGGGAGCCCCGGACCCGCCGTACCCACGCCCGAGCCGGAGCCGACCCCGAACGCCGGCGACCCGATGCCCGCGCGCCCGGTCACCGGTCGCCGCCCTGGGCACTGGCTCTGGCGGTGATCCGCCCACCCACAGCCGGATGCACAGCTGCGTGTGCCGAAGCACGAAAGCTGTTACCAAGACCGGTGCTGACCTGGGGCTTCGCTTGACCGAAGAACGATGGTCGTCACTAACTCAGCGCACTACTCGTCACCCCGTCCCCGACAGCACGCCTGTTGTCACTTGAGGTCCGGCTGACAGCGCAGATTGAGCTACCCGTCGTCGCGAGGGGCACCGCTCAGAGTCGCGGGCACCTCGTACCCTCCAAAGCCTTACGGGCGGCGAGACAGCCCGCGATTTTGAACGCTGGTTCGTGAGAGCCGAACGTATCGGCGCGGGCACGCCGCAGCACCACCCGAGCGGCCATCACGACTCCGTGCTCGGGCGAGCTCGGCTGCTCCTCGATCCCCACGGCGGCAGCCGCGAAGAAGCGTGGCAAGTCCTCGGCGGGTTCGTCCTCCACCGTCAACTCTCGGGCCGCCTCGAAGGCGAAGCCCCCGACTGCGGGCTCGAAATCCACCTCTGTCTGCGCGAAATGTGGCGCGCAGTTCTGTCTCTGATGCAGCACGCACACACCACGGATCGGATACGGCGGAAACCGGGGCACATCAGAGTCCCTGTCGAACCCGGAACGGTTCGGCGAGTACTTGGCACCCTGTGCGGGGCACCATGATGTACAGGCCGACCCGTCGCGAGGGTTTGTGGGAACGGTCGATACGGGCATGGCTGGGGCCGTAGGATCAAGTGATCTCGTGGGGGTGGTCATGCTCAGGCGGCGTCCGGGTCCACCGACGCTCGAGGAGGTGGCCGCGCTCGCCGGTGTGGGGCGGAGCACCGTCTCCCGCGTCATCAACAACGCGGCGGGCGTGAAGGACACGACGCGACGCGTCGTGCAGCGCGCCATCGCGGAACTGGGGTACGTCCCCAACCTGGCGGCCCGTACGCTGGCGGGCCGGCGTGCCGACGCGGTCGCGCTGGTCATGACGGAGCCGGACTGGCGGCAGTTCGGTGAGCCCTTCTTCTCGGAGATCGTGCGGTCCGTCGGTGACGCGCTGACCGAGACCGAGGTGCAGTTGCTGCTCACCCTGGTGCGCACGGACGCCGAGCGGCAGCGTCTCGTGGAGTACGCGCGCGGCGGCCGGGTCGACGGCGTCATGCTGATGTCCGTGCACGCCGAGGACGCGCTGCCTGACATGCTGGCCGAAGTGGGCCTGCCCACCGTCCTGCTGGGGCGGCGCTCCGGGGACGAGAGTGTGACCTACGTCGACGCCGACAACGTCGGCGGGGCCCGCAGCGCCGTGGCGCACCTGCTGGACACCGGCCGCCGCGCGGTCGCGACCATCACCGGACCGTCCGGCATGTACGTGGCCCAGTGCCGGCTGCGCGGCTACCGGGAGGCGCTGGAGCGGGCGGGTGCCGAGGGCAGGGCGTCCTGGACCGTCGAGGGCGACTTCTCCACGGACAGCGGGCACCGCGCGATGGCCGAACTCATCGAGCGCGCCCCGGAGATCGACGGGGTGTTCGCCGCGTCGGACACCATGGCCGCAGGCGCGCTGGGCGCCCTGCGCGCGGCGGGGCGGCGGGTGCCGGACGACGTCGCGGTGATCGGTTTCGACGACTTTCCGCTCGCACAGCACACCGATCCGAAGCTGACGACGGTGCGTCAGCCGCTGGAGGAGATCGGGCGCACGATGGTGCGGCTGCTCCTGGAGGAAATGGAGGAGTCGGCGGTGGCCTGGCGGCACGTCATCCTCCGCACGGAGCTGGTGCTGCGCGGATCCGCCTGACGACCCGCCGCCCCCGGCCCGCCGGGCACGCCCCCGGTGCACGCCGAATGTTTCGGGAGCGCTCCCGGCATTCGGAATTCGAGTGGATCACCTCTCTGACCAGCGCCTTCGAAACGCATTCGACGGGTTGCCGCGCACAGGGTTGTCAGGGACATGAACGCCTTCTACAGTCCCCTCCCGGAACACCATTGGGAGCGCTCCCACCCATGGGGAGGCGGGAGCGCTCCCGCCGGTAACCCCGCACACCCTCCCGGAGAGGTCCCCCACATGCCACGGTTACGGCACCACCCCCGCACGCTGCGCACCGCGTCGGCCGCGCTCCTCACCGCTCTCGCCGCGCTCGCGGCGCTGCTGACCGCGACCGCACCGGCCCAGGCCGACACCACGATCTGCGAACAGTACGGATCAACCGTCATCCAGGGGCGCTACGTCGTCCAGAACAACCGCTGGGGCACCAGCGCCACCCAGTGCGTCACCGCCACGGACACCGGCTTCCGGGTCGCCCAGGCCGACGGCTCGGTGCCGACCAACGGCGCGCCGAAGTCCTACCCGTCGGTCTTCAACGGCTGCCACTACACCAACTGCTCGCCGGGCACCGCCCTCCCCGCGCGCATCAGCGGCATCGCGAACGCCCCCACCAGCATCTTGTACGGCTACGTCGACAACGCCGTGTACAACGCCTCGTACGACATCTGGCTGGACCCGACGCCCCGGACCGACGGGGTGAACCGGACCGAGATCATGATCTGGTTCAACAAGGTGGGGCAGATCCAGCCGATCGGCTCGCAGGTCGGCACGGCCACCGTGGCCGGGCGCACCTGGCAAGTGTGGTCCGGCGGCAACGGCACCAACGACGTGCTGTCGTTCGTCGCGCCGTCGGCGATCAGCAGCTGGAGCTTCGACGTGATGGACTTCGTCCGGGAGACCGTCGCGCGCGGACTGGCTGGCAACGACTGGTACCTGACGAGTATTCAGGCCGGTTTCGAGCCCTGGCAGAATGGCGCGGGACTCGCCGTGCACTCGTTCTCGTCCACCGTCAACACGGGCGGCGGCTCGAATCCGGGGGACCCCGGCGCCCCGGCCGCCTGCACGGTGTCGTACGCCACGAACGTCTGGCCGGGCGGCTTCACCGCGAACGTCACCGTCACCAACAACGGCCCGGCCGTCGTCGAGGGCTGGCGGCTCGCCTTCACCCTGCCCTCCGGGCAGAACATCGTCCACGCCTGGAACGCGTCCGTCACCCCCTCCTCGGGCGCGGTCACGGCGACCGCACCGGCCGGCAACACGCGGATCGCCGCCGGGGGGAGCCAGAGCTTCGGCTTCCAGGGCACCTACAGCGGCGCCTTCGCACGGCCCGACGCCTTCCGGCTGAACGGCACCGCCTGCCGGACCGCGTGAGGCGCACGGCGGGCCGCGCCCCGCCGTGCCCCCTCGCTCCGGGGACCCGCTCTTCCCTCCCTGCGCCGACGGGGCGGGCCCCGACCGGACCGCACCGCGAACAGCCGCACCGAGGGCCGGTGCCGACGCACCGGCCGCTCGGCCGGTCCCGCTTCCGCCGCGGGACGGTCCCTCCAAGCCCCCCGCCCGTCCGGTTGGCGCCCGCCCCGGCCGGGCGGGGGTTCCAACCCCTCCACCGCTCATGAAGAACTCAGCATCGGGACAGGAGACTCCATGGCTCTGAGAAGCAGACTGGTCTCTCTGGCAGCGGTACTGGCGACCCTCCTCGGAGGGCTCGGTCTCAGTTTCCTCTGGCAGAAGGACGCGCAGGCGCACGGCGTGGCGATGATGCCCGGTTCGCGCACCTACCTCTGTCAGCTGGACGCCATCACCGGCACCGGCGCACTCGACCCGACCAACCCCGCCTGCCGGGCCGCGCTGAACCAGAGCGGCGCGTCGGCCCTGTACAACTGGTTCGCCGTCCTGGACTCCCGGGCTGCCGGGCGCGGCCCGGGTTATGTGCCGGACGGTACGTTGTGCAGTGCCGGCGACCGGTCGCCGTACGACTTCTCCGCCTACAACGCGGCCCGCTCCGACTGGCCCCGCACGCATCTGACGTCCGGAGCGACGATCAAGGTGCAGTACAGCAACTGGGCTGCGCACCCGGGTGACTTCCGGGTCTACATCACCAAACCCGGCTGGTCGCCCACGTCCCGGCTGGGCTGGAACGACCTGGAGCTGATCCAGACCGTCACCGACCCGCCCCAGCAGGGCTCCCCGGGTGCCAACGGGGGCCACTACTACTGGAACCTGAAGCTGCCCTCCGGCCGCTCCGGTGACGCGCTGATCTTCATGCAGTGGGTGCGTTCGGACAGCCAGGAGAACTTCTTCTCCTGCTCCGACGTCGTCTTCGACGGGGGCAACGGCGAGGTGACCGGCATCCGGGGCTCGGGCAGCACGCCGCCCCCGGACCCGACACCGACCGACCCGCCCCACACCGGTGAGTGCATGGCCGTCTACAACGTGGTGAACTCCTGGAACGGCGGTTTCCAAGGCTCCGTCGAGGTGATGAACCACGGGACCTCGCCGCTCAACGGCTGGGCCGTGCAGTGGAAGCCCGGTCCCGGGACCACGATCGGCAGTGCCTGGAACGGCTCCCTCACCACCGGATCCGACGGCACGGTGACGGTACGGAACGTCGCTCACAATCGGGTGATCAATCCCGACGGAAGTGTGACGTTCGGCTTTACGGCGACCTCGTCGGGCAACAACTTCCCGGTGGGCACGATCGGTTGTGTGAATCCGTAGCGACCGCCCCGGCCAGGTACGCCGCTTCGCCCCGCCTCCACCGCGGGGCGAAGCGGCGCACCGTTGCTCCCGTGTTCAGGCGGAGTCCGTCCGGCCGGCTCCCGGACCGGTCCGGGCCTCGATCGGAGCGGGCAGCGGGTGGAGGGGGCAGGCATTCGCGAGGCCCTGGTGCGGCCTGTGCTCGTTGTAGGACGTCCGCGTGCATCCGGACTCGCTGACCGTCCAACTGCCGCTCCAAGGCGGCGATCTGATGGCGCAGGGCCAAGATCTCGGTGTCCTTCTCACGGTCGCTCGTCGGCAGCAGCCGCAGCATCGCGAACGCGTTCGTCATACCCAGGTACGCCGGTCTCAGCAGCACGACCGATCACCATGCCGCGCCACCACCGCCGTGCGACAGCGGCGACTCGATCGGCCACGGCCGGCACCCCGAAACCCGATCCCACCTGCATGGATGAGGTATTCGGCAAGGGCAGGGCCCCGCCACGGAATGAGCAGGGTCGCTGCGCCACTGCCGCAGGGGAACCTGGCGAACCGCGCCACCATCTTCCGTAGGAGTCCACGGGAGGGGCGGAACGAGTGGGTACGGACACGGACACCATCAGGCCACTGCCGGAGTCGCTCCGGGAACATGCCCGACGCCTCGGGGAGAAGGTCGCCTTCCAGGACCGCCGTACGCGGCGGACCTACCGGGACCTGGAATGCAGGACCGGACGGCTGGCCGGGCATGTGACGGGGCTCGGCCTGGCGCGGGGCGAACGGGTGGCCATCCTGCTCGGCAACCGTGTCGAGGCGGTCGAGAGCCTGCTCGCCGTCACCCGGGCGAGCGGGGTGGGCGTGCCGCTGGGCCCCGGCAGTTCAGGGGCGGAGTCGGCCCGTCTGCTGGAGGACTGTGGTGCGCGCGTGCTCATCACCGATGAGGCCCGGCTGGCGCGTCGGCGGGGACTGCTGTCCCGCCCCGGGCTGATCGTGGTGGTGGCCGAGGGCGGTGAGGAGGACGGGGACACTCCGCTGTCCGGGGACTCCGAAGCGCCGGCGGACGGGGCCGGGGCGGCGGGCGGCGTCCTGCGGTACGAGGAGTTGGCGTGTACGGAGCCGGGGACGCCCGCCCGGGACGATCTCGGGTTGGACGAGACGGCGTGGCTGCTCTACACCTCCGGGTCCTCCGGCACCCCCAAGGGAGTACTGTCCACCCAGCGCAACCGCCTCGCGCCGGTCGCGGCGGGCCTCGTCGGTGTTCTCGGTCTGTCGGAACGGGACCGGGTGCTGTGGCCGTTGCCCCTCCACCACGCCATGAGCCAGGTGGTCTGCGCCCTCGGGGTGACCGCGACCGGGGCGAGCGCCGTCCTCCCGCCCCGGTTCTCGGTGGCGGAGGTGCTCGGCGAACTGCGCCGTACGGACGCCCCCTACACTCTCCTCGGCGGGGTGCCGACGACGTACTCGGCCCTGCTCGACGCGGTCCGGAACGAGGAGGGCGACGGGGAGGAGGGCGGCGGGCTCAGGGCGCCCGCGCTGCGGGGCTGCATCAGCGGGGGCGCTTCGGTGGGGCCCGAGTTCCGGAGGTCCTTCGAGGCGATCTGCCGGACCCCCTACCTGGAGCACTACGGCAGCACCGAGGCGGGTCCGGTCACCATGGCGGCACCGGGCAGCACATCTGCGGCCGGGTCGTGCGGCCGGGTGCTGCCCGGCACCCGGGTCCGGATCGACGGTGGCGCGAACGGACAGGACACCGGCGAGGGCGAGTTGTGGGTGAGCGGGCCCGGAGTCATGGCCGGCTACCACGGCAGGCCGGAGGCCACCGCCGAGGTGTTGCGCGACGGTTGGTTCCGCACCGGCGACCTGGCCAGGATCGAGGCCTCCGGCGAACTCGTGATCACCGGCCGGGCGAGTGAGCTGATCATCCGGGGCGGGGCGAACATCCACCCCTCGGAGGTGGAGGCGGTGCTGCGGCGGCTGCCCGGGGTGGCGGACGCCGCCGTGGCCGGACGCCCGCACCCCGTCTTCGGCGAGGTGCCGGTCGGCTACCTGGTCCCCGCACCGGGCAGCGGTGTACCGGACAGGGGGGCGGTCCTCGCCGCCTGTCGTGCGGAACTGTCCGCTTTCAAGGTGCCCGTCGAACTGTACGAGGTGGAGGACATTCCCCGTACCGCCTCCGGAAAGGTGCGGCGGCACGCCCTCGCCGACCGGCCCGCACGGACGCTGGGCACGGGGGCGGTCGAGGAGCCGACGGCGGACCTGCTGGCCCTGGTGCGGAACGAGGCTGCGGCCGTGCTCGGTTGTACGGCGGAGGCGGTGGAGTCCGGAACGGCGCTCCGCGATCTCGGCATGGACTCGCTGACGGTGACGGTGCTGC
This sequence comes from Streptomyces sp. NPDC050388, assembly GCF_040655635.1. Taxonomy (NCBI): domain Bacteria; kingdom Bacillati; phylum Actinomycetota; class Actinomycetes; order Kitasatosporales; family Streptomycetaceae; genus Streptomyces; species Streptomyces sp. NPDC050388. The sequence goes on along the minus strand of NZ_JBFAKH010000092.1, from coordinate 15,633 downwards.
GGGAGCGGTTGTCGGCGGCGACCGGCCTCCCGCTCTCCGAGGCCGTCGCCTTCGACTTCCCCACGGCCGCCGCGCTCGCCGCCCACCTCCGTTCGCGGAGCGCCACCGCACCGTCGGGAGCCGGGATCGCGCACCGAGGCGCGGCTCGGTCGGACGACGATCCTGTGGTGATCCTGGGGATGGCCTGCCGTTATCCCGGGGGCGTGACCTCCCCCGAAGAGCTGTGGCGGCTGGTGGCCGACGGGAGGGACGCCATCGGTCCGTTCCCCACCGACCGGGGCTGGGACACGGAGGCGCTGTACGACCCGGACCCCGGGCGCTCCGGCCGGACGTATGTGCGTGAGGGCGGCTTCCTCTCCGGTGTGGACCGCTTCGACCCCGGCTTCTTCGGCATCTCCCCCCGCGAGGCTTTGGCCACGGACCCGCAGCACCGGCTGCTGCTCGAAGTGGCGTGGGAGGCCCTCGAGCACGCCGGTCTCGTTCCCCGCACCCTGCGCGGCTCGTCGGCCGGGGTGTACGTCGGGCTGATGTACAGCGACTACGCCGGCCGTCTCACAGAGGTGCCCGAGCATGTCGAGGGCTACCTCGGCATCGGCAGCGCCGGAAGCGTCGCCTCAGGTCGTATCGCCTACACCTTCGGCCTGGAGGGCCCGGCCGTCACGGTGGACACGGCGTGCTCGTCGTCCCTGGTGGCCCTGCATCTGGCGGCCCAGGCACTGCGCCGGGGCGAGTGTTCCTTCGCGCTGGCCGGCGGGGTCACAGTGATGTCGGGGCCCTCGTCGTTCGTCGAGTTCAGCCGGCAGCGGGCGCTGGCCCCGGACGGCCGCTGCAAGGCGTTCGGCGCGTCCGCCGACGGCACGGGATGGGCCGAGGGCGCCGGCATGCTGTTGCTGAGCCGGTTGTCCGAGGCGCGCCGCGCCGGGCTTCCGGTGCTGGCCGTGGTCCGCGGCTCGGCGGTGAACCAGGACGGGGCGAGCAACGGGCTGACGGCACCGCACGGCCCGGCGCAGCAGCGGGTGATCCGGCAGGCCCTCGCGGACGCGGGGCTGGCCCCCGGGGACATCGACGCGGTGGAGGCACACGGCACCGGCACCCGGCTGGGCGATGTCATCGAGGCGGAGGCGTTTTCGGCGACGTACGGGCGGGAGCCGCGGGAGCATCCGCTCTGGCTGGGCTCGGTGAAGTCGAACATCGGTCACACCCAGGCCGCCGCCGGGGTGGCGGGCGTGATCAAGACGGTGCAGGCGATGGCCCGCGGCGTGCTGCCGCGGACGCTGCACGCCGACGAACCGACCAGCCGGGTCGACTGGTCGTCGGGGCGGTTGGCGCTGCTGACCCGGGAGGTGGAGTGGCCGAGGACGGACCGCCCCCGCAGGGCGGGGGTGTCCTCCTTCGGCATCAGCGGCACCAATGCCCATGTGGTGCTGGAGGAGGCCCCGGCGGACCGGGATGCCCCGCCGCCGGTTTCCGTGGCGGACGACGGGGCCGGGGGCAGCCGCGTCGATGGCGGGGCGGTGCCGCCGTCCGCGGCTGTTCCGGTGTCGGCGAGGAGCGGGCCGGGGCTGCGGGCCCAGGCGCGGCGGCTGTACGACCAGGTGGCCGCCGACCCGGACGCGGCGCCGGTGGACATCGGGTACTCGCTCGCCACCACCCGCACGGCCTTCGAGCACCGGGCCGTGGTGGTGACCCGGGGCCGTGCGGAACTGCTCGCCTCCCTGCGGGCGGTGGCGGAGGGGAAAAGCCGGCCCGGGGTGCGGACGGGCACGTCCCGTCGCCGGGGCCCGCTGGCCCTGCTCTTCACCGGCCAGGGCAGCCAACGCGTGGGCATGGGACGTGAGCTGTACGAGTCCCGGGAACTCCATCCGAGCTTCGCCCGGTCGTTCGACGAGAGCTGCTCCCTGCTCGACCCGCTGCTGCCGGTGCCGCTGCGGGACGTCGTGTTCGCCGGCTCCGGCACGGAGACGGACGTGCTCCTGCACACGACCCGGTTCGCGCAGCCGGCGCTCTTCGCCCTGGAGACGGCCCTGTTCCGGCTGCTCGAGACCTGGGGTGTGCGCCCGGATCTGGTGGCCGGGCACTCGGTGGGCGAGGTGACCGCGGCGCATGTCGCCGGGGTGCTGTCCCTCGCGGACGCCTGCACCTTGGTGGCGGCCCGGGGCCGGCTGATGGACGCGCTGCCTGCGGGCGGTGCGATGGCCGCCGTGGCCGCCGACGCGGACGAGGTGGCCGAAGTGGCCGCCCGACTCGCCGGGACGGGGCGTGCGGTGGAGGTCGCCGCCGTCAACGGGCCCGCCTCGGTGGTCGTCTCCGGGGACGAGACCGCGGTGCAAAGGACCATCGCGCACTTCCAGGAGCGGGGCCGGTCCACGACGCCACTGCGGGTGAGCCACGCCTTCCACTCCGCGCGGATGGAACCCATGCTGGCCGACTTCGCGGACGTGGTGCGGCGCCTCTCCTTCGCCGCGCCGCGGATTCCCCTGGTCAGCGCCGTGTCCGGCCGGGCCGCCACCGAGGAGGAGCTGAGCTCACCGGAGTTCTGGGTGGGCCATGTCCGCCGCCCGGTACGCTTCGCCGATTCCGTGGCGTATCTCCAGGACCGGGGCGCGGCACACTACGTCGAACTGGGGCCGGACGGGGTGCTCACCGGCCTGGTCCGCAGCAACCTCGCCGCGACCGGAGCGGCTTTGGCGGGCCCGGGCACGGACGGAGCGCCCGCCGGCGAGCGGACCCCGACGCCGCTGGTCCTGCCGACCCTGCGCGGGGCGCGGCCGGAGGCGGACGCCCTGCTCGACACTGTGGCCGCGCTGCACACCCATGGCGTACCCGTCGACTGGCGGGCCGTCTTCGCCGGGCGCGGCGGTCGGCGCGTCACCCTGCCCACGTACGCCTTCCAGCGCCGCCGGTACTGGCTCGACGCCACCCCGCGGCATCGGGCCACTCCCCCACCGGACGCCCCGGCCCACCCGCTGTTGTCGTCCCGTACCGCGACGGCCGACGACGACGGGCTGTTGCTGAGCGGGCTGCTCTCGGTGCACGACCAGCCCTGGTTGGCCGACCACGTGGTGGCGGGGACGGTATTGCTGCCGGCGGCCGCCTTCGTGGAGATGGCCCTGCACGTCGGTGAGTCGGCGGGCGCGCCCGTCCTGGACGAACTCGCCCTGACCGCGCCGCTGTCGCTGCCTGCGGACGGCACGGTCGAACTGCAGGTGAAGGTGTCGGGGCCGGACCGTGCGGGACGGCGGGCCGTGCTCTTCCATGCCCGGCCGCACACGCCGACGGGTGACCGGCCCTGGCATCGGCATGCCTCCGGGAGGCTCGTGCCGGAGCGGCAGTCGGCGGACCGCGGAGCGGCTGCGGCCGCGACCGGGACAGGGGCCGCGCCCTGGCCGCCGCCGGGCGCGGTGCCGCTGTACGCCGACGGTCCGGGTGCCGACCCGTACGAGCGGCTGACCGGAAGCGGGCTGGGCTACGGCCCCGCCTTCCGGGGCCTGCGCGCCGCCTGGCGGCTCGGGGAGGAGCTGTACGCCGAGGTCACGCTGCCCGAGGCCGCCGGGGCCCCGCTCCCGGATGCGGGTGGCCCGGCGTTCGTCCTGCATCCGGCGCTGTTGGACGCGGCGCTGCACGCCCTGGCGCTCGACGGGCGCACGGCGGACCGTGCCGGAACGGACAGGACGGACGGTGGTGGGGTTTTCCTGCCGTTCGCCTTCGGCGGGGTGCGCCTGCACACGGCCGGCGCGCGGCGGTTGCGGGTGCGGATCACTCCCGGGCCGGACGGGCGGGCCGGGGTGGAGCTGACCGACGCGGCGGGTGCGCCGGTGGCCGCGGTACGTTCGCTGACGCTCCGGCCCCTTGCGCGTACCGGATCGGGAACGGTGGATCCGGTCCCTGGGGTTCTCCACCGGATGGACTGGGTGCCGCTGCCCGAGCCGCCCGTACCTCCGGTGGTGCCCCCGTGGGGCGTCCTGGGCACGGCGGGCACACGGCCGGTGGATGTGCTCGCGCCCCGGGGTTCCGGCGTTCCGGTCTACGCCGACCTGGCGGCGGACGGCGCGTCACCGGCCGTCCTCGTCGCACCGTGCCCACCACCACCGGACACGGTCGGCGGGGCACAGGACCCGGCGGCGCAGACACGGTGGGCGGCGGGCTGGGCACTGGAGCTGGTACGGGAGTGGCTCGCCGAACCTCGCCCGGCGGACTCCTGTCTCGTCCTTGTCACTTCCGGCGCCGTCACCCCGGACGATGGTGGTCCGGTTGACGGTGGCGCCGGTTCCGGGGGTTCCGGCGCATCCGGTGGATGCGCTTTTGCACCGGCCCACGCACCGGTGTGGGGGCTGGTCCGCTCGGCCCTGCGGGAGAATCCGGGCCGGTTCGCCCTGGTCGACATGGACGATCACCCCGACTCCGTGCGTCTCCTCCCCGTCCTGCTGGCCGCCGTGGCGCCGGAGACAGCCGTACGACGGGGAACAGCGTACGTACCGAAGCTGGTCCGGGTGGCCGAGCCGACGGGGGAACGGCGGTCCCGGCGGCTCGATCCGGGGGGCACCGTCCTGGTCACCGGCGGTACCGGTTCCCTGGGCATGCTGGTGGCACGGCACCTGGTCGCCGCCCATGGCGCCCGGCGTCTGCTGCTTGCCGGCCGACGCGGACCGGACGCACCGGGGGTGGACGAACTCGTCGCGGAACTGGGCGAGTCGGGCGCCGAGGTGACCGTCCGGGCGTGCGACGTCGCGGACCGGACGGCGCTCTCCGCCCTGCTCGGCTCGGTGCCGGCGGACCGTCCGCTGACCGGTGTGGTGCACACCGCGGGGGTGCTGGACGACGGCACCCTCCCGGCGCTCACCGCCGACCGTCTGGAGCGGGTGCTGCGGCCCAAGGCGGACGCCGCCCTCGCCCTGCACGAGCTGACCCGGGGCGCGACGTGGCCATGTTCGCGCTGTTCTCCTCGGTGGCGGGTACCTTCGGCTCCGCCGGTCAGGCCACCTACGCGGCCGCCAACTGCGTGCTGGACGCCCTGGCACGGCACCGGAGACGGCTCGGTCTGCCCGGTACGTCGATCGCCTGGGGTCCCTGGCGGCAGAGCGAGGGCATGACGGCGCACCTCACCGACACGGACCTTCGGCGGATGGCCCGCTCGGGATTCGGCCTGCTCGAGGCGGACGAGGGTCTGGCCCTCTTCGACGCCGCCGTGGCCGGTGACGACCCGGTGGTGGTGGCAGCCCGCCTCACCCCGGCCGTCCTGGGCGGCGGCGAGCCGGCGGCGGGCCGGTCCCGGCCGCCCGTCCCCGGTGCGGCGGGGACGGGCGGCCGGGGCGGGGCCCTGTTCGGCCGACGGCTGGCGGCCGCTTCCCCGGGCGAGCGGGGCGCGTTGCTGCTCACGGAGGTGCGGGCCCTGGCGGCCTCGGTACTGGGTCACCCGGAGGGGGCGGCCGCGATCGACCGGGACGACCTGCTGGCAGACCGGGGGCTCGACTCCCTGGCCGCGGTCGACCTGCGCAACCTGCTCGCGACATTGACGGGGCTGACGCTGCCGCCCACGCTGCTGTTCGACTTCCCGAACCCGCGCACGGTTGCCGCCGAACTGGCGGAGCGGTACGCCCGGGAGGCGACTCCTCCCGGCGTCACCGGTGCCCCCGGCGACCCCGGCGTCCTCGAACGGCCGGATGCCATCGGCCACCCGGGCGGCCCCGACCGAACGGCGGACAACGGGGTTCCCGGCGGTCCGGGGACGGCCGGTCCACCGCAAGCCCCGGCGCGGGCCGGGGACGCGCCGGACACCGGAGGTGCTTCGGATTCCCTGGGTGCGCTCTTCCGCGCCGCTTGCGACCGGGGGCGGACCTGGGACGGCATGGCGCTGCTCACCATCGCCGCACGCCTCCGCCCGGCCTTCGACAGCGCCGGGGCGCCCGGTGCGGCACTCGATCCTGTGACGCTCGCACCGGGCGGCGCGGGGCCCCGGCTGATCTGCTTCCCCGCTCTCAGTGCGCTCTCGGGACCCCAGGAATACGCGCGCTTCGGCGCCGGACTGCGGGGCCTGCGGCCGGTCGCGGCGGTGCGGCATCCGGGGTTCGGGCACGGGGAGGCGCTGCCGGCCACGCTGGACGCCCTCGTCACCGCCCAGGCCGCCACCGTCCGTGCGGCCGCGGGTGACGGACCGTTGGTCCTGTTGGGCCGCTCGGCCGGCGGCTGGGTGGCCCAGGCCGTGGCCGAGCGGCTGGAGGCCGAAGGCTCCGCCCCGCTCGCCGTAGTCCTGCTGGACACCTACCCCAGCAGTGACGACGACCATGGGCAGACGCTCTCCGCGATGACGTCGGACATGCTGCACCGGGCGGCGAAGTTCCTCCCGACCGCTCCTGACCGACTCACCGCCATGGCCGGGTACTTCGAGCTTTTCGCCGGCTGGAAGCCTTTGCGGCTCGTCTCCCCCACCCTCTTCGTACGGGCCCGGGACCCGCTGCCCGGCGCGGAGCCCGCCCCGGTATGGGATCTTCCGCACACCGAAGTCACCGTGCCCGGAGACCACTTCACCATGGTGGAAGAGCATGCCCGTACCACCGCGCTCGCAGTCCACCACTGGCTGGCCGATCCGGACCGACGAACCCCTGACGCCCTGCACCGGTCGCAGGTGTCGCGGGACGCCCCGGCAGGCCCTCTGGGGACAACCGGCGTCACAGGCCGGACTGCTTGATCGAGGAACACGGGACACATGAACATGCGGCCTTACCGGTCCCGAGGCCGGAAACAGGAGGCAGAGATCGACCCGCACGTGCGGGTGCGGGGCTCGTCAAGTCATCGCTGCAGGTGGGAGTTCGCGGCAAGCCCTCCCGGCGGTGGCTGGGATGCTGCACCAGTGGTCATCTCGCTGTGGTATCGGGCCACCCGGGCGTTGCTGTCCGTGCCTGCGTTCCTGCTGCGCCGGGGCACGGCCAAGGACGCCGGATGGTGCCCCACGGCGTGGTGTAGCTGATCTTGGCTGGGAAGTGCGCCGCTGCCGTGCCCTCGCGTGCATCGACTGCCGGTGAGAATGCTCCCTGAAAACGGGGCAGGCCGCCGTGCAACTGTCCTTGGTGAACGGCCAGTTCATTCCAAGGGGGTGCCCGGTGGCATCGCCCCGGCATGACCTGCTCCGCCTGCTTGAGTCACTACGTTCGGCAGATGGTCTTGAACTCGTCCGCGAAGTTGCCGAGCGGCTGCTGCAGGAACTGTTCGAGGCCGAGGCCACCGCCGGGATCGGCACCGAGTGGGGCGAACGCACCGACACCCGCACCAACCACCGCAACGGGCACCGGGAGAAGACCGGTACCACGCGAGCCGGAGCTCGGGAACCACTGCCACCGCATTGCGTCCGGTCACGGCCGGCTCCTGGACGAAGCGGCGCCCAACTGCCGACAGCGGCATCGCGAACCAAGTCGTAAGCCGTCGTCGGACTGTCGATGTCCTCCAGCACACAGAGCGCTCTGCGGTTGTGGGTCCGGGCCCGCAGACTCTGCCGCGGTCGCTACTTAGCCTCGTCGCGAGCTTGAGCCGCAGGTCCGGTGTTGTTCGACCGGAGCAGTCAAAGGAGACTCCTATGCCGCCGATGGGCGTGCCCGAAGATATTGGACTGACTGAGTATCCGGTCGGTCACGACCTGATGGGCCGTTGCCTGACCGACGCGCACAGCGCCGCGGTGGCCCGGGTGTCCCGGCCCTCCGTGCACGAGCCGTGCTCGGACCTCGTGGGGGCGCGTTCATGACGTCGTCGCCGGCTTATCTCATGACCGTCGCCGCGATCGGCATCGCCGTCCTGCTCTTCCTGATCATCCGTGTGCGGGTCGAGCCGTTCGTGTCCCTCCTGCTGGTCAGCGCGGTGGTCGCCTTCGCGGCCGGGATACCGCTCGCCGCGATCGTGCCGGCCATGGAGGACGGTGTCGGGAAATCACTCGCCCACGTCGCGCCGATCGTGGGGCTCGGCGCACTGCTGGGCAAACTGCTGGAGGTCTCGGGCGGCGCACGCGTGCTGGCCGACCGACTGCTGGGCTGGTTCGGTGAGCGTCGGGCGCCGGCAGCGCTGGGACTCACCGGCATCATCTTCGGCATTCCGGTCTTCTTCGACGTCGGTGTGATCGTCATCGCTCCCCTCGTCTTCGCCGCTGCTGCGTCCGGGCGCAGAGGCATGCTCTGGTACGCGCTTCCCGCCGCCGGCGGCCTGGCGATCGTGCACGGTCTCCTGCCGCCGCACCCCGGCCCGGTCGCCGCGTCCGGACTGATGGGCGCCGACATCGGTCTGGTCGTCCTGATCGGAGCGGTCTGTGCCGTACCGGCGTGCCTGGTCGGCTTCGTCTATGCCAGGTGGATCGCCCGGCGTATCGAAGTTCCGGTCCTCCAGCCCGCGTTCGGCGCTACCGGCCGGCACGAGGATGCGGCGGCGCTCGCCCCACCGGCCGCCGGCGCATCGGCGCTGGGCCTGGGCACGGTCGTGACCATCATCGCCGTGCCCATCGGGCTGATCCTGGTGCAGACGTTCTCCTCGCTGCTGATCGACGGCGCGGACAACACCTTCACGAAGGTCGCGGGATTCGTCGGGTCGCCGCTGATCGCCCTGCTGATCGGCGTGCTGTTCGCCATGGTGGTGCTCAGCTCCCGATACGGCTGGAGCAGGACGGACCTCACGCAGGTCGCCGACAGCGCGCTGCGTCCGGTCGGCATGATCCTTCTCGTCGTCGGGGCAGGCGGCGTGTTCGGGTCGGTGCTCACCGCCAGTGGGATCGGGAAGATCCTGGCCGAGGGACTGGCCGGGTCGGGCCTGCCGTTGATCCTCCTGGCGTTCGTGATCGCCTACCTGCTGCGACTGGCCCAGGGGTCCGCCACAGTGGCCACCGTGGCGGCCGGCGGGATCGTGGCCGGCCTCGTGGAGAAAGCCGGGCTGCCCGACGGACAGGTCGCCGCCCTGGTCGTCGCGATCAGTGCCGGAGCCATCTCGACCTCGCACGTCAACGACGCCGGCTACTGGCTCGTCACCAGGCTGTTCGGGATACCCGAGAAGGACAGCCTGCGGTCATGGACCGTCATGACGACGCTCATGGGCTTCACGTCGTTCGCCGCCGTGGCCGGCATCGGTCTTCTGCTCTGAGGCCGCAGCGTGCAGCAGCAGCAGCCCGGGCGGGCCGGGCGGCTACTGCTGCCCGTGCTCGCGGTCGGCGGAATGCGGCCGCAGTACCCGGTTCAAACGCAGAGCGAGCTGGAGGTCCAGTGTCTTGTCCGGGTCGGACCAGTCGAGGTCGAGGAGGCGCTTGATGCGGTCCAGTCGCTGGGTGACGGTGTTCGGATGCACATGCAGGTGGTCCGCGCTTCGGGCCGGACTGCGTCCCGTGGCGAAGTACGTCTCCAGGGTGGTGAGCAGCTCGGTGGCACGCTGTTCGTCGTGGCGGACGACCGGCCCGAGCATGCGGTCGACGAAACCGCTGGCCGTGGCCGTCCCTCCGAGCAGCAGGCCGGTGTAACCCAGTTCCCGGACGGTCGCCGAGTCTCCCGCGCGTTCCAGCCGCAGCAGCGCCTGAGCGCAGGCCAGGGCTTCCCCGTAGGCGCTCGGGAGGCCGCCGGGCTCGGTGACGGGCCCGGCGGCCCCTACGGTGACCGGGGTGCCGAGACGGAGGGACAGCGATCCGGCGATCTGCCTGCCGGTCAGTGCCGCGTCCGACGAGGGCAGTGTCAGCACCGCGAAGCCGTCCCGGACCGTGCTGAGGCCCTTGTGTGACGCCGCCGTCTCCGCCGTGGCCGCGGACAGGAGGGGCAGTTGGCGGGCGGGTGCGTGGGTGACGAGGACCGTATGGGGTCCGTGCGGCTGGTAGCCCAGTCGCTGGGCACGTTCGTCCAGCGCCGTTCCGGCCCGTGCGGTGCCGCTCAGCAGGTCGTCGAGGAGGTCGCCACGCACGCGTGCCTCCGCCGCGGCGAGACTGCGGGTGAACAGCTGCAGCAACGCCGCCACCACCGCTGTGCGCTCCAGCAGGCGCACGTCGGCAGCAGTGGTGTCCTCCGTGGGTGTCTCCGGGGCCCAGACCAGGGCACCGAGGGAACTGTTGCCCGCGGTCAGAACCGTCACCCAGCAGCCGTCGACGTGTTCGCTGCGCCCGGTACCCGTCCTCGGGCGGTGGGCTGCCGTGATCATTGCGTGAAGCCGGTCCTCGGGTGTGCCGTCGGTCCACGTGATCGGGGCGTTCAGTTCGTCGACGACGGCCAAGCAGCCGCCGAGGAAAGTCCGTGCGGCGTCGACGACCTCCTGCAAGCCCCCTCCCTGCAGGACGAGGTCCATGCTGCGGTCGTGGGCGGCCACCTCGCGGGCAGTGGCGCGGGTGCGCTCTTCCAGCGCGGCGTTGGCCCTCCGGGCGTCTCGCAGGGCTTGTTCCTTGTCGTCGAGGAGCTGGGCTCGCTCGATCGCCACGGCGGCCAGGGCGGCGAAGGAGCTGAGCAGGAGCACCGACTCCGGCGGGAAGGCGCCGGCTGTCCGATTGGATGCGTAGAGGACACCGATGACGTGACCGCGGTGCACCAGCGGGACGCCGAGGATCGCCACCTGTCGTTCGGCCCGCGCGGACTGGTCCACGGCGGCGTCGTGGTCGAGGCGCTCGTCGCGGAAGTAGTCGGGCGTGGCGAAGGGCGCGGCCGACTCGGCGACCTTGCCGCCGACACCCACGCCGAAGGGGATCCGCACGTCCTTCCAGTCGCCGGTCGTCGCTCCGACCATGACCCGCACGTAGGTCTCCGAGCGCTCGGCGTCGTTGAGGCTCAGATAGGCGAGGTCGCAGTTCAGCAGCTGCTGTGCACGGGTGACGATGGAGGTCAGCACCCTGTCGACGTCGCTGGTGACTTCGACCAGCTCCGTCGCGCAGGTCAGCAGGGCCCGCTGAGCCTCGTGCCGGGCCTGCTGGACGTCGAACCGGTCGCGCAGCAGCAGCGCGAGGTGGTACTCGCTCAACAGTTCGTCTCTGTTTGCCCCGGGGGCCGCCAGGGCCACGCGCAGAGCGTCCTCGTAGGCGACGGCCGGGGCTCCTTCGGCCAGAAGCCGCAAGAAGGTGTGCCGCGTCATGTCTTTCTTCTCCTCGGGGGCCGGCCCGCCCGTCCCGCCGCAGACCCACCGTAAGGCAGTCGGCCGCTCCTCTCCGTGCGGACGGGTCCCGACTGGCGGGGGCGGGCGTGGTAGGTGGATCAGGGGCCGGCCTCGGCGGAGACGCTCTTCGGATCAGACCCGGCGAAAGAGGGCGGCGAGTGCCTGTCCGCCGCCGATGCACATCGTGACGACGCCCAGTTCCAGGTCGCGCCGGGCCAGGTCCTTGGCCAGCCGCAGGGTGAGGATGGCGCCGGTCGCACCCACAACCCGGCGTGCGTTGTAGGCGTCCGCGCCCACCTGGCCGATGCACCCCATCACCACTTCGTCGATGGTTTCGGGCGCCACCCCCGCACGGGTGAGGGCCTCGCGGGCGGCCACGGCACCGAGCCGATGTGCCGGGGTGTCCTTGAAGGCACCACCGAAGCTGCCTACCGGGGTACGGGCACCATCGACCACGACGATGGGTTCTGCGGGCATGGAGGGTTTCCTTTCGGACAGCGGACGAGTGCCGTGTGCGGAGCGTCAGGAGGCGTAGTCGTAGAAGCCTCGACCGCTCTTGCGGCCCAGGTGGCCGGCGGCGACCATGCGGCGCAGGAGAGCGGGGGGAGCGTAGAGGGGCTCCTTGTACTCCTCGTACATGGATTCCGCCGCGGCCTGCGCGGTGTCCAGTCCGACGAAGTCGAGCAGGCGCAGCGGGCCCATGGGGTGAGCGCAGCCGAGCTCCATGCCCCGGTCGATGTCCGAGGCCGAGGCGGATCCCGATTCGAGCATGCGCACCGCGGACATCATGTACGGCACGAGCAGGGCGTTCACAACAAAGCCGGAGCGGTCGGGAGCACGGATGACCTCCTTGCCCAGCCGGCCGGTGACGAAGTCACGGGCGCGCGCGTAGGTCTCCTTGCTGGTGGTCACCGCGGGGATCACCTCCACCAGCCGCTGGACCGGAACCGGGTTGAAGAAGTGCACGCCGACAACGTGTGCGGGTCGCTGGGTGACCACCGCCAGGTCGACGACGGGGAGGGAGGAGGTATTGGTGGCCAGGATGGCGTCGGGGCTGGCCAGCGCCTTGTCGAGGGCCCGCATGACCTCGCTCTTGGCCTCGGCGTGCTCCACCACGGCCTCGATGACGAACTGCCGGTCGCCCAGGTCCCCCACATCGGTGGTGAACGCCATGCGTCCGAGCGCCGTCTCGCGCTGTTCCTCGGTGAGTTCGCCCCGCTGCACGCCTCGGTCCAGAGAGGCGGTGATCCGGCGCCTGCCCGCCTCGACGGCTTCGCGGCTCGCCTCCGCGACGAGGACGTCCAGTCCCGCGACCGCGGCGACCTGCGCGATGCCGGAGCCCATCAGCCCGCAGCCGACCACGCCGAGACGGTCCACCTTCTTCGTGTCCATGTCCATGCTTTCCGGGTGAGGGCGTCGGATGGGGTCGGTCCGCGTCGCGGCCGGCCGCGGCCTGTGATGCTGCGCGGGCGGCCGCCGGGGCCAGGTCACGCACGCGCCGACCGGCGCTCGGCCAGCCGGACGAAGAAGTCCAGTGCCTCTGGGGCGTCCACGGCAGCGGGCGCGACCACGGCACCGGGTTCCGCGCCCAGGAGGATCCGCTTGAGCGGGACCTCCAGCTTCTTGCCCGTCTTCGTGTGCGGGATGGCCGGCACCGCCACGATCTCGTCGGGTACGTGTCGTGGCGAAGCCTGTCGCCGGATTGCCCGACGGATGCGGTCGCGCAGGCTGTCGTCGAGTTCCACGCCGTCGCGGAGGGCGACGAAGAGGGGCATCCAGTAGCCGCCGTCGGGCAGTTCCGCTCCGATGACGAGCGCTTCGTGGACCTCGGGGAGGTCCTCGACGGCTGCGTAGATGTCAGCGCTGCCCATACGGACGCCATTGCGGTTGAGTGTGGCGTCCGATCGGCCGTGGATCACAACCGAGTTCCGGTCTGTGATGGTGATCCAGTCGCCGTGCCGCCACGTGCCGGGGTAGGCGTCGAAGTACGCCTGCCGGTAGCGCTCCCCGGACTCGTCGCCCCACAACGCGACGGGCATGCTGGGCATCGGGCGGGTCACGACGAGTTCCCCCACCTCGTTCACCAGGGTCCGTCCCTGCGGATCCCATGCCTCGACCTTGACCCCCAGACAGGGGGCCGAGATCTCACCGGGGACCACCGGGACGGTCGGCGCACCGCCGACGAATGCTCCCACCACGTCGGTTCCGCCGCTGATCGCGACGAGGGGAACCTGGTCCCCGACGTGCGCGGACACCCACACATTGGCCGAGGGCGGTACGGGCGAGCCGGTCGCAATGATCTGCCGAAGAGCAGACAGATCGCACAGCCGGCCGGGGGAGATCCCCGAACGTTCGCAGGCAGCCAGGAGGCCTGGGCTCGTCCCGAAGTGCGTGACCCGGTGCGCGGACGCCGCCCGCCACAGTCCTGCCGTGCAAGGGAACGTCGGGCTGCCGTCGTACAGCACCGCGGTGGCTCCCACCAGCGGCGCGGAGACCAGCAGCGTCCAGATGACCCAGCTCGGCGAGGTCGCCCACAGCAGCCGGCTGCCGACTCCGAGGTCCCACTGCAGCCTGAGGGTCTTGTACATCTCCAGCTGGACGCCGCCGTGGCTGTGCACGATGCCCTTGGGGATGCCGGTGGTCCCGGAGGAGAACAGCACCCACAGCGGGTGGTCGAACGGCACGGCCACGGGTTCCAGGGTGGCTTCGCCCGCCGTCAGTCTCCGCCAGTCGAGGCAGTCCGGCGCCACCGTGGAGCCGAGCCGGGGCACGATGACTGTGTGAGCGGGACCGATTGCCTCCCGCAGCGTCGCCACGGCCGGCCCGCAGTCCCGGTCGACACCGGCGTAGCGGTATCCGTCGACAGCGATCAGCACCTTCGGCGTCAGTTGGCCCAACCGGGCCGCCGCGGCGTCCGGTCCGTAGTCCGAGCCGACCGAGGCCCAGACCGCGCCGATGCTGGCGGCCGCGTAGAAGGCGACTGCCGACTCACCGGTGTTCGGCAGGTAGCCGACGACGCGGTCGCCCACACCGACTCCGAGTGAGGTCAGGGAGCGGGCGAGGGCCGCCACCCGGCGGCGGAACTCCCCGGTGGCCAGGGCTTCGGCGCTGCCGTCTTCGCGGACGGTGATCAGTGCCGGTTCCTGCGGATCGCCGTCCGTCAGCAGTCCGTCGGCGTAGTTGGTGCGGACACCGGGGAACCAGCGCGCTCCGGGCATCCGCTCCTCCGCCAGTACCTCCCGGTAGGCGGTCCGGAAAGGGACGTCGAGGTACTGCTGCACGGCGGACCAGAAACCGGGCAGGTCGGTCACCGACCAGCGGTGCAGCTCTCCGTAGTCGGACAAGTCCAGGTCACGGTTCTCCCGGAGCCAGCGGCAGAAACCTCCCAGGGCTGATGCGTCCAGCTCCAGCCCCGCCGGCCCGGTCACTGCGCGCCCTCGGCGGCACCGATGAGGACGAAGGCCATCGTGGCGGGCTCGGTGCCACGGTTGCTCCAGCGGTGCCTGGTGCCCCGCTGCACCACACAGGTTCCCGCGGGGAGGCGACGCTCCGCTCCGTCGTCCAGTTCCAGCCACATCTCTCCTGACAGGACGACGCCGTAATCCAGGGTGGCGCTGGTGTGCATACCGGGGTGATCCTTCTCGACGGTGGCCGCCAGACCGGCGAGGATCTCCTCGGCCCAAGGTGTTGCGGGCTGCGGGTCGGTGGGTTCGTCGGCGGTCGCCGGAGGCCAGGTCACCAGCAGCAGGCGAGTGCCGCCGGCCCCGGGAAAGTACGGGGCGAGGAGCGCCTTGGGCTCGGTCTCGGCATGTGACGCCCCGCCGTCCGCCGTTCCCCAGGCAAGGAAGATCTCCAGGCCGGGGAGGGCCGGGGTCTGCGCGGGTTCGAGCGGCTGCTCGTCGACGAAAACCGACTTGCCCCGGACACGGCCGGTTACCACAAGGTTCGGATGCAACATCATTGTCCTCCTGACCGACGGATCACGCGCCGGGCAGTGACCGGCCGACGCGTCCCCAGTCAAAGCCAAAGCGCAGGCAGGCACGATCCGTTCGCAGCACAGGGAAGCGAGCGTCCCCCTGTGCTGGAGCACATACCGTCCGGTGCGCCGGACGTGTGCCGGTCCTCACGCGTCTCACCTGGCTTTCCCTGATCTTGCGAACGGCGAGGCGCGGGCGCCCCCGGAGTTCCGCCTATGCCTGCGGTCGGCCGGGCAACTGGAACGCGCTGAGCGATCGAGGAGGCATTCCAGGCCACGAAGAACGAGCGCGGCCTGAATCAGTTCGGGCCGTCCGGTGCGACGGCCCACCGTCGGTTCACCGAGTGGACGAAGGTCGGGGTCCGGGCCAAGCTCCACCACCTGGTCCTCGATGAGCTCGGAGCCCGCGGCGACCTGGACTGGTCGCGGTGTGCGATCGACCCGGTGAACATGCGGGCCCTGAAAAAGGGGGAGCTGACGGGTCCGAATCCTAATGGGCACCGAAGCGAGGCATCGCCATCCGAATCGGGAGCCGTGAGCTCTGTCGACAGGCTGCGGGCTTGCTTCAGAGGCAC
>NZ_JBFAKH010000091.1:0-26289 GCF_040655635.1 Streptomyces sp. NPDC050388 | reverse complement strand
CACGACGCTGCGGCGCGGCATGAGGAACGCACTGGCGAAAGCGTTCGCTTCCTGTTCAGCCTGCGGGCCTGCTAGAGACCGGTCCTCCCCGTGCCCCACGGCACGTGCCGCGGGACGCCGACGTCGCCGACCGACCCGATGCCCAGGTCCGCGCGGGCGAGGGCACGGCGGGTCCGTGTCGAGACCACCGCGACCCCGTGCCCCTCCGCCTGGAGGGAGCGCACCAGGGCGGCCGTACGCCGGTGCCCGGTGGGCACGGCCTCCTCGAGTCCGAACCGGAGGTGCAGCCCGGGCGGCCCGCCCACCAGCCGCACCTCACCGCACGCCCGGGCAGCGCGCACCAAGTGGTGGGCGAGCGGGTGCAGTTGGGGGGCCAGTGCGGCCGCGGCCACCGGCGTGCCCGCCCGCAGGACGAGCACGACCTGCGCACCCTCCTCGGCCCACTGCCGGGCCCGCGCGGCCGTCTTTGCGAGTACGAGGTCGCCGAGGGTGTCGTCGGAGCCGGTCTCCGGGCCGGGGAACGGCCGTAGCTCCCAGCCGTCCCGCCGCTTCGGTGCCAAGGGGCCGGCGCCGTGCCGGCGACGCCGTCCGGCCGGACCGTCCCGCTCGATCAGCTCGTGGATCCGTACGTGGATCTCGTCGTCGTCCGGCCCGTCGTCCGCCGGGCCGCCGCCCTCCGGCCGGCTGCCGGGCGGTGGCAGGCGCAGTACGCCCTCGATCGTCCAGTCGCGGCCGGCCAGCAGGCGGGCGTCGAGGACCACCGTGTCGATCCGGTCCAGGCGGCGCAGCACCTCCGGCCGCAGCACCAGCGCCCCCCGCTCGGAAAGGGCCCGGCCCGCCGCGCAGGCGAACGCCTCCCTTCCGAACCGGGGGCCGCGCGGTGTCCCCGCGATCAGCAGCGACAGCGCACGGTCCTGGCCGAACGTGCCGACCGACGTCAGACCGTAGGCCGCGAGCGCCACCGGTGCCGCCACGTTGGCGTACCGCTCGCCAGGGCCCGGCGGCAGCGGCGCCGGGCGCTTGTGACCCGGTACCGCGTCGTGGCGGTACGTACCCTCGTGCCCGGCCAGCCTGCGCGCCCAGTCCGCCCATGCCCCACGGCGCGCCTGCACCTCCGCGTACCGGGCGGCGGCCAGCACGGTGGTCACCGTGACGCCCAGCGGCCGGAAGGACAGCGTGCCCGCCAGCAGGTTCGCCCCGGCGAAGCCGCGTTCCGTGGCGCTCTCGCCGATCCGGCGCGCGATGCCGTCGCGCAGCGGTGGCGCGGACTCCGCGAACTGGATCACCGACATCACCGCCGGGTGCAGCCCCGGCAGCCTGAGCGCGTCGCCCACCGACGCCACCCCCACGGCCACCAGGCCGGCGCCGAGCCGGACGGCCGCGCCGACCCGTGCCTGCGCGGCCCCGGGAAAGCCGACCGGGCGCCGCTCCCGCTCCGTCGCCCCGGCCCGTGGGACCTCCCCGGCGGCGTCGGCGGCCGCGACGACGTCGGCGACGGCCGCGAGGTCGGTCTTCGGCCCGCAGCCCACGTACACGCACCCCAGCGTGCCGTTCACCTCCGCGCGGCTCACCCCCGGCACCCGGCGCAGCGTGGCCTCCAGCCCGCGTGCCGCCGCTGCCGTACCGGGCCGCCCCAGCCGCCGGACCGCGATCTGCACGCCTCCCGAGGTTCGCCAGAGGCCGGGCACACCCGGCTGCGGCACCGGCCCGGTCGACGCGAGCGCCGCCGGGACGGCGGCCAGACCCTGCGCGAGGGACCGCACCGCCGACACCGTCGCGGTCACGGCGCTGCGCGTCAAGGACAGGACGGACCCGGCGGACCCCGGGACCACGGAGGACAGCTGTGGCGGGATCACACGGCCTCCACCACCGGCCGACGGGGGCGTTGCTCGCCACCCTGGAGAACGACGCGGTTCTCACCAGTATCGGCGTGTTTCGACAGCTTCGCCCGGTACGGAGAGGAGGGATGGACCGGACGGACGGTGCCGGGGCCGGAACGGGTGAGGACGGGAGATCAGGCGGGGGCGTCGGCGGCGTGCGGCGCGCAGCCCAGCACGTGCTCCTTCACCAGGCGGCCGATGTCCGGATCCTGCCGCCGGAACGCCGCGACCAGCTCTTCGTGCTCCTCGGCGTAGGACTGCTGGACCGTGCCCAGCCAGCGGATGGACAGGGCCGTGAAGACCTCGATGCCCAGGCCCTCCCAGGTGTGCAGCAGCACCGAGTTGCCGGCCGCGCGGACCAGTTCGCGGTGGAAGGCGACCGTGTGCCGCACCTGGGCCGTGCCGTCGGCCGTGCGGTCGGCCTCGTACAGCGCGGCGACATGCGGCTCCAGCGCCGAGCAGTCCTCCGCCAGCCGCTCCGCCGCCAGCTCGGCGGCGATCGCCTCGAGACCCGCCCGTACGGGGTAGCTCTCCTCCAGGTCGGCGGCCGACAGGTTCCGCACCCGCACGCCTTTGTTGGGCGCCGACTCGATCAGCCGCAGCGACTCCAGCTCGCGCAGCGCCTCCCGCACCGGCGTCTGGCTGACCTCCAGCTCGGTCGCGATCCGCCGCTCCACGATCCGCTCGCCCGGCTGCCAGCGCCCGCTGATGATCCCTTCCAGGATGTGCTCGCGGATCTGTTCGCGCAGCGAATGGACGACGGGCGCGGTCATGAGTGCTCCTTGGACAGGGTTCGTGAATCCGGGGCAGCCGCCCGAAAGGCCCCGTCGGGGGCGGCGGACGGACGACGGACAGGACCCTTGAGGGCGGTCGACCCTTAGACAATACGGCTGACACACCGTCCCGTAGGGGCGCACGGGGTGCTTTCGCCCAGGTGAGACGAGGCTTACACGGCGCATACGGCGCGGCTCACGCCGTGCCCACGACAGTGCCCCCGCCCGGGAGCCTGGGAAGCTCCGGACGGGGGCACCGGGGACCGGGATCAGCGGCCGTGGATCAGCGGCTGTGGATCACAGGCCGAGCTCGACCTCGAACTCGCCCGCCTCCAGGATCTCCTTGACCGAGTTCAGGTAACGGGCCGCGTCGGCACCGTCCACCAGCCGGTGGTCGTAGGAGAGGGTCAGGTAGGTCATGTCGCGGACGCCGATGACCGTGCCCTCCTCCGTCTCGATGACGGCCGGACGCTTGACCGTGGCACCGATACCGAGGATCGCGACCTGGCCCGGCGGCACGATGATCGTGTCGAACAGCGCGCCGCGCGAACCGGTGTTGCTGATCGTGAAGGTCCCGCCGGACAGCTCGTCCGGGGTGATCTTGCTGGCCCGGACCTTGCCCGCCAGCTCGGCCGTGGCCTTGGAGATACCGGCGATGTTGAGGTCACCGGCGTTCTTGATGACCGGGGTCATCAGACCCTTCTCGGAGTCCACCGCGATACCGATGTGCTCGGTGTCGAAGTAGGTGATGGTCCCCTCGGCCTCGTTGATCCGGGCGTTGACGGCCGGGTGGGCCTTCAGCGCCTGGGCGGCGGCCTTGACGAAGAACGGCATCGGGGAGAGCTTGACGCCCTCGCGAGCCGCGAACGACTCCTTGGCCCGCGCCCGCAGCCTCATCAGCCGGGTGACGTCGACCTCGACGACCGAGGACAGCTGCGCCTGCTCACGCAGCGCCTTGACCATGTTGTCGCCGATGACCTTGCGGATCCGCGGCATCTTCACGGTCTGGCCGCGCAGCGGCGAGGCCTCGAGGACCGGGGTCCGCTTCGCCGCGGCCGGAGCGGCGGCCGGAGCCGCGGCGGGGGCGGCCTTCGCGGCCTCCGCGGCGGCGACGACGTCCTGCTTGCGGATACGGCCACCGACGCCGGTGCCCTGAACGGTGGACAGGTCGACGCCGTGCTCGGCGGCGAGCTTGCGCACCAGCGGGGTCACGTAGGCGCCCTCGTCGGTCGGCTGCGCGGCGGCCGGAGCGGCAGCCGGGGCCGGAGCGGCCTGCGGGGCGGGGGCCGGGGCAGCCGGGGCAGCCGGGGCCGGAGCGGCCTGCGGGGCGGCCGGGGCCGGAGCCGGTGCCGGAGCGGCAGCCGGTGCCGGAGCGGCCGGCGCGGGAGCCGGAGCGGCCTGCGGAGCCGGGACGGGTTCGGGCTGCGCCGGGGCGGCCGGAGCCGCCGGTGCCGGAGCGGCCGCCGGGGCGGCACCCGGAGCGCCGATGACGGCGAGCTTCGCGCCCACCTCGGCGGTCTCGTCCTCGCCGACCGTGATCTCCAGCAGCACACCGGAGGTGGGCGCCGGGATCTCGGTGTCGACCTTGTCGGTGGAGACCTCGAGCAGCGGCTCGTCGGCCTCGACGCTGTCACCGACCGACTTCAGCCAGCGGGTGACGGTGCCCTCGGTGACGGACTCGCCGAGCGCGGGCAGGACCACGTCCGTGCCCTCGGCGGTGCCGCCGCCGGCGGCGGTCTCGGCGGTGGGGGCGGGCGCCGGGGCGGCCTGCTCGGTGGAGGGGGCCGCGGCGGCCGGCTCGGGGGCCGGGGCGGCGGGCTGCTCGGCGGCCGGGGCCGGAGCCTCGGCCGGGACACCGCTGCCGTCGTCGATCAGGGCCAGCTCGGCACCGACCTCGACGGTCTCGTCCTCGGCGACCTTGATGGAGGACAGCACGCCGGAGGCCGGAGCGGGGATCTCGGTGTCGACCTTGTCGGTGGAGACCTCGAGCAGCGGCTCGTCGGCCTCGACGCGCTCGCCCTCGGCCTTCAGCCAGCGGGTGACAGTGCCCTCGGTGACGCTCTCACCGAGCGCCGGAAGGGTTACGGAAACCGCCATGGTTTCGGTTGCTCCTTTAAAAGTGCGGAAGTCTGTGTCGTCGTGCCCGTGACCGAAGGCGTCAGTCGTGGGAGTGGAGGGGCTTGCCCGCCAGGGCCAGGTGGGCCTCGCCGAGCGCCTCGTTCTGGGTCGGGTGGGCGTGGATCAGCTGCGCGACCTCGGCGGGCAGCGCCTCCCAGTTGTAGATCAGCTGGGCTTCGCCGACCTGCTCGCCCATGCGGTCACCGACCATGTGGACGCCGACCACGGCACCGTCCTTGACCTGGACGAGCTTGATCTCGCCGGCGGTCTTGAGGATCTTGCTCTTGCCGTTGCCCGCCAGGTTGTACTTCAGGGCGACGACCTTGTCCGCACCGTAGATCTCCTTGGCCTTGGCCTCGGTGATGCCGACGGAGGCGACCTCCGGGTGGCAGTACGTCACCCGCGGCACGCCGTCGTAGTCGACCGGGACGGTCTTCAGACCGGCCAGCCGCTCCGCCACCAGGATGCCCTCGGCGAAGCCGACGTGCGCCAGCTGGAGCGTCGGGACGAGGTCGCCGACGGCGGAGATGGTCGGGACGTTGGTGCGCATGTACTCGTCGACGAGGACGTAGCCGCGGTCCATGGCGACCCCGGCCTCCTCGTAGCCCAGGCCCTGCGAGACCGGGCCGCGGCCGATGGCGACGAGGAGGACCTCGGCCTCGAACTCCTTGCCGTCGGCGAGGGTGACCTTGACGCCGTCCTGGGTGTACTCGGCCTTCTGGAAGAAGGTGCCCAGGTTGAACTTGATGCCCCGCTTGCGGAAGGCGCGCTCCAGCAGCTTCGAGCTGTTCTCGTCCTCGACCGGGACGAGGTGCTTGAGGCCCTCGACGATCGTGACGTCGGTGCCGAAGGACTTCCACACGGAGGCGAACTCGACGCCGATGACGCCGCCGCCCAGCACGATCGCGGACTTCGGCACGCGGTCCAGGACGAGGGCGTGGTCCGAGGAGATGATCCGGTTGCCGTCGATCTCCAGGCCCGGCAGCGACTTCGGCACGGAGCCGGTCGCCAGCAGGACGTGGCGGCCCTGGATCCGCTGGCCGTTCACATCGACGGAGGTCGGCGACGACAGCCGGCCCTCACCCTCGATGTAGGTCACCTTGCGCGAGGCGATCAGACCCTGCAGGCCCTTGTACAGGCCCGAGATCACGTCGTCCTTGTACTTGTTGACGGCCGCCATGTCGATGCCCTCGAAGGTGGCCTTCACACCGAACTGCTCGCTCTCGCGGGCCTGGTCGGCGATCTCGCCCGCGTGCAGCAGGGCCTTGGTGGGGATGCAGCCGTTGTGCAGGCAGGTACCGCCGACCTTGTCCTTCTCGATCAGGGCGACGTCCAGGCCCAGCTGCGCCCCGCGCAGGGCCGCGGCGTAACCACCGCTGCCACCGCCGAGGATCACTAGGTCGAAAACGGTGCTGGCGTCGTTCGCCACGTCACGTCCTCCATGCATGTGCGCCACGCCGGTCTCCAGTGACCGGTCGGCGGCTGGTGTCCGGCCGCTCTTGCCTTCGGCCCTTCGGTGGGGCCCTGTCCTGCCGAGCCCTATCCTCGCACTTGTCCGAGCCGAACGAGACGTGGGGCAGGGGTGTGACACGTCCCACGTTCGAACGTCCGACCGTCACACGTGCGAGGACTTCCGGGACCACGTGCCCCGGCACACGTGCCGACACCCGCGGCGGATCCGCATGACGCGCCGGCCGGCGGGGCCCCGTCCCAGCCGCGCACGGGGCCCTGCCGGCGACCGGTTGACGACCGGTCGGCGACCGGTCGGCTCAGCCCAGGTCGCCGGCCGCCGTCTGCTCCGCGAGGCGGACCAGCGTCCGTACCGCCGAGCCCGTACCGCCCTTGGGCGTGTACCCGAAGGGGCTGCCCTCGTTGAAGGCCGGACCGGCGATGTCGAGGTGGGCCCAGGTGATGTCCTCGCCGACGAACTCGCGCAGGAAGAGCCCGGCGACGAGCCCGCCGCCCATCCGCTCGCCCATGTTCGCGATGTCGGCCGTGGACGAGTCCATGCCCTTGCGCAGGTGCTCCGGCAGCGGCATCGGCCAGGCGGGCTCGCCGACCTCCTCGGCGGCCTCGTGCACCGCCGTACGGAAGGCGTCGTCGTTGGCCATGATCCCGAATGTGCGGTTGCCCAGCGCCAGCATCATCGCGCCGGTCAGGGTCGCGACGTCCACGATCGCGTCCGGCTTCTCCTCCGAGGCCGCCCACAGCGCGTCGGCGAGGACGAGCCGGCCCTCGGCGTCGGTGTTGAGCACCTCCACCGTCTTGCCGCTGTACATGCGCAGCACGTCACCCGGGCGGGTGGCGGAACCGGAGGGCATGTTCTCGGCCAGGGCCAGCCAGCCGGTGACGTTGACCTCAAGACCGAGGCGGGCGGCGGCGACGACCGCGGCGAACACGGCGGCGGCACCGCTCATGTCGCACTTCATCGTCTCGTTGTGCCCGGCCGGCTTCAGCGAGATGCCGCCCGAGTCGTAGGTGATTCCCTTGCCGACGAAGGCGAGGTGCTTCTTCGCCTTGGCGGAGGTGTACGACAGCTTCACCAGCCGCGGACCCGACGCCGAGCCGGCGCCGACGCCGAGGATGCCGCCGTGGCCGCCCTTGGCCAGCGCCTTCTCGTCGAGCACCTGCACCTTGATGCCGTGCTCCTTGGCCGCGGCCTGGGCGACGGCGGCGAACGCCTCGGGGTCGAGGTCGTTGGGCGGGGTGTTGATCAGGTCGCGGGCCCGGTTGAGCTCCTCGGACACCGTGGTGGCGCGCTCCACGGCCGTCTTGTACGCCTTGTCGCGGGACTTGTCGCAGAGCAGCACGGCCTCGGCGAGGGGCGCCTTCGCGTCCTTCTTCTTGTCCTTGCCGCCTTCGCCCTTGTCACCCTTGGTCTTGGGAACGTCCTTGTTCTTGTAGGCGTCGAAGGAGTAGGCGCCGAGCAGCACGCCCTCGGCGACCGCGCCGGCGTCGGCCGCGTCGGTCAGGGGGAGGGCGAACGCGGCCTTCTTGGACCCGGTGAGGGCGCGGGCGGCCACACCGGCGGCCTTGCGCAGTGCCTCGGGGTCGGGAGCGGCGTCCTTCTCGGGCTGGGTGCCCAGGCCCACCGCGACCAGGAGCGGCGTCTTGAAGCCGGCCGGCGCGGGGAGCTTCGTCACCTCACCCTCGGCGCCGGACGCGCCGAGGGTCTCCAGGACGCCGGTGAGCCTGCCGTCGTAGGCCTTGTCCACGGCTTCGGCGCCCGGTGCGACGACCAGGCCCCCGGCCCCGGACGCAGTGCCCTTGGCGACACCGATCACGATCGCGTCGGCCTTCAGACCGGGGATCGCGGCGGTGCTGAGAGTGAGAGCAGTCACGGTGGTGAATTCTCGCTTCCGATGTGAAGTTGCTGTGGCCGAAAAGCGTGGGTCGACCGGGCCCGGCGCCGACCCTAACGACGACCTGGCGGTACGGTTTCGGCGGGGCCTGCCCCGGTACGGCGCACACTGCGGACGAGCCTACGCGCGTCTGCCCGTGCCTTCCCTCGCGCGGTCTTCACCGTTCGGTGACGTGACGGGCACCTTCCGGACCCCGTCCCCCCTCAAAGGCCACCCGCTGGGCCGCGCGTGAGACGCCCCGCAGGACGGCGCGACGGCCTGCTCGCCGCGGTGCCGGCACTGGTTCCCCTGCTGCCCGCGGCCTGCACGGTCGCCCCGGCCGCGGGTCCGGAGCCCGGGGACCCGGGGAGGAGAGGCACGGACCGCCGTTCCCTCAGCCCAGTGCCGCGACGACGAGCGCGGTCGTCGCCGCGGTCTCCGCGAGCGAGCCGAACACGTCGCCGGTGACCCCGCCGAAGCGGCGGACGCAGTGCCGCAGGAGCAGCTCCGCGGCCGCGACGGACAGCAGCACCGCAAGGACGGCATGGACGGCATGGACGGCACCGTCCGCCCCGAGCAGGGCGCCCCCGGCGGCCGCCGCCCCGGCCACCGCGAGGACGACGCCCGCCGCACCCGCCGGCGGGACGGCCCCGGCCACGGCGGCCCCCAGCCCCCCGGGCCGGGCGGGCGGCACCCCGGCGCGGGCGGCGAGGGTGAGGACGAGCCGGGCCGTGACCGCCGCGACCACGACGGCGAGCGCACCCCGGGTCCAGGAGTCGCCGTACGCCCGGGCCAGCGCGGCCACCTGCGCCAGCAGCACGAGGACGAGGGTGAGCACGCCGAACGGACCGATGTCCGACTGCTTCATGATCCGCAGCGCGTCCTCGGCCGGCTTTCCGCTGCCGAGCCCGTCCGCGACGTCGGCGAGCCCGTCGAGATGCAGCCCGCGCGTGAGCGCGGCGGGCACGGCGACGGTGGCGACGGCGGCGAGCGGCGCGCCCGCCCCGAGGAACAGCAGCAGCAGTCCGCAGGCGGCGGCCACGGCACCGACCGCCAGTCCGGCCAGCGGGGCGCACAGCATGCCGCCGCGTGCGGCCGGGCGGTCCCAGCGGGTCACCTCGACGGGGAACACGGTGAGGGTGCCGAAGGCGAAGCGGAGGCCGTCGGCCAGGGAGGTCAGGAAGGGCGCGGGCACCGGCGCAGATTACCCGGCGGTCAGCAGGGCGCCCCCGGCAGCCGTGGATAAAGTGCGCTCATGGGGCACTGGTTGCAGCGGAACATCATCGAACCGGGCAAACTGCCGCTGCTCCTCGCCCTCACCGCCTTCGTCCTCACCTTCGTGATCACCCGGGCCGTCACCCGGCTGATCCGGGCCGGCAAGGGCCCCTTCGGCAACGTCGAGGCGGGCGGTGTGCACATCCACCACGTCGTGCCCGGCGTGATCCTCACCGTCGTCGGCGGCTTCGGCGCGGTGGCGAGCGGCCGGCACGGCTTCGGCGCGGCGATCTGCGCGGTCGTCTTCGGCATCGGCGCCGGCCTGGTCCTGGACGAGTTCGCGCTGATCCTGCACCTCCAGGACGTCTACTGGACCGAGGCCGGCCGCCAGAGCGTCGAGGTGGTCGTCATCACCGCCTCCCTGGTCGGACTGCTGCTGGCCGGGTTCTCGCCGTTCGGCGTCAACGACGTCTCCCCGGGCGAACTCCAGGACCGAGCGGGCGTCGCCCTGAACGTGGCGGTCAACTTCCTCTTCTCCCTGATCGCTCTGAGCAAGGGCAAGGCCAGGACCGCCGTCTTCGGCGTGATCGTGCCCCTCGTCGCCCTGATCGGCTCGCTGCGCCTGGCCCGCCCCGGCTCCCCGTGGGCCAGGCGCTTCTACCGGCACAGGCACCGCGCCCGGGCCAAGGCCCTCCTGCGGGCCTACCGCCACGACCGCCGCTGGTCCGGCCCCCGCCGGGCCTTCGGCGACTGGCTCGGCGGCAAACCGGACCCGCCCCGTCCCTGAAAGGGGCGCGGGGAACTGTGCGAGCCACCCCTCCCCGCGGACCCGCACATCGGGGTCACAGGGGCAGCGCCCCCTGAGGACGATGGGGGTCCCCCCTGCTCATGGGGGTCCCCCCTGTTCGAGCGGAGCCGAGAACTCGGGGGAGAAGCCGAGAGCTTGGGG
This sequence comes from Streptomyces sp. NPDC050388, assembly GCF_040655635.1. Classification (NCBI taxonomy): domain Bacteria; kingdom Bacillati; phylum Actinomycetota; class Actinomycetes; order Kitasatosporales; family Streptomycetaceae; genus Streptomyces; species Streptomyces sp. NPDC050388. The sequence continues at coordinate 16,013 of NZ_JBFAKH010000091.1, read as the reverse complement.
GAGGGAAGGGGCGGCGGGGGCGAGGAAAAGGACGGGCTCCCTCGGTCACTCCGACCTCTCGGGCTCCTCGGGCTCCTCGGGCTTCCCGGGCCTCTCCGGGAGCTCCGCCGCCAGCGCCGCCGCCGCCTGCACCAGGGGGAGGGCCAACAGGCCCCCCGTACCCTCGCCCACGGTGACGCCGTGGGCGAGGAGCGGCTCCAGCGCCATCCGGTCCAGTGCCTTCGCCTGCCCCGGCTCCCCGCTGTCGTGCGCGGCCAGCCACCAGTCCGGCGCCCGGAACGCGATCCGCTGCCCCACCAGCGCGCACGCCGCCGTCACGACGCCGTCGAGCACGACCGGCATCTTCCGCACGGCGGCCTGCAGCAGGAAGCCCGTCATCGCGGTGAGATCGGCCCCGCCCACCGTCGCCAGCAGCTGCAACTGGTCGCCGAGCACGGGCCGGGCCCGTCGCAGCGCGTCGCGGATCGCCGCGCACTTGCGCATCCAGGCCAGGTCGTCGATGGCCAGCCCGCCGCGCCCGGTGACCACGGACGCGTCCGTCCCGCACAGCGCGCCCACCAGCACACCCGCCGCGGTGGTGCCGCCCACGCTCACATCGCCGAGCACCACCAGATCCGTACCGGAGTCGGCCTCCTCGTCGGCCACCGCGACCCCGGCCCGGAACGCCGCCTCGGCCTCCTCGAGGGTCAGCGCGTCCTCGATGTCGATGCGCCCGCCGCCGCGCCGCACCCTGTGCCGTACGACGTCCTCGGGCAGGGTCTCCGGATCGCAGTCCAGGGCCATGTCGACCACCCGCACCGGCACCCCGAGCCGCCGGGCCAGCACGGAGACCGGACGGCCGCCCTCCAGCACCTCGCGCACCAGCTCCCCGGCGCTGCCCGCGGCCCGCGCCGAGACGCCCAGTTCGGCGATCCTGTGGTCACCGGCGAAGAGGACGACCCGCGGCCGTTCGACCGGCCGCACCGGCACCGCGGACTGCGCGGCGGCCAGCCACTCGCCCAGTTCGTCGAGGCGGCCCAGCGACCCGGGCGGCACGACCCGGCGCTCGCGGTGCGCCTCCGCGTCACGGCGCACCCCGCCGTCCGGACGCTCGATCAGATCGGTGAAGTCGTCGAGATTAAGCGAGCTCATTCGCCGAACAGTACCGGCCCGGCTCGAACACCACGGAGTCCCAGGTCCCGTGGCCGATTTCCCGCCCGCCGGGTGACGCCACCCCGACGTCGTTACGCCTCGGACGGCCATCCGATCCGTAACGTTTTGCAGTGGAATGTCATCCGCACGTGCCGACGTTCCGCCCGCCCGCCCCTGCGTCCCCCTGTGCCCCTGCTCGTCCGCTCGTCCGCCCGCCCGACCCACCGGGAGCCGCCCATGTCCGTGCCCGACGCACCCATCGCCTTCCCGTCGGCCGCCGTGCCCGGCGCCGGCGCCGTTGTCGTGCCCGCCCAGCAGGCCTCCGCGCGGGTGCACGAGCCGCGCCGCGCCGACTGCCCCTGGTGCGGCTCGGCACGGCTGCGCAACCGGCTGCGCACCGGCGACCTGCGGCGGCACCGGCCGGGCCGGTTCACCGTCGACGCGTGCCGGGACTGCGGACACACCTTCCAGAACCCCCGCCTCACCGCCGAGGGCCTCGCCTTCCACCGGCGGGTGCTGCGCGGTGCCCCCCGGGACGCCGTCACCGACGCCGTCCTCGCGCTGCGCGACGCCCCGCGCCGCCGCCGTGCCACGGCCCGCACGATGCTGCGCTTCGGCGAACCGGAGAGCTGGCTGGACGTCGGCACCGGCCACGCCCGCTTCCCGGACACCGCACGGGAGTTTTTCCCGTACACCGCGTTCGACGGCACCGACCTCACCCAGCGCGTCGAACGCGCCCGCGTCCTCGGCCGGGTCGAGGAGGCCCACATCGGCCCGCTGACGTCCCCACGGCTGCGGGCCCGGGTGGCGGGCCGCTACGACGTGGTCAGCATGCTGCACCACCTCGAACACACCACCGACCCGAGGGCGGAACTCCACGCCGCCCTCGACGCCCTGCGCCCCGGCGGCCATCTGCTCATCGAGACCCTGGACCCCCGCAGCGCGTTCGCCGCCCTGTTCGGCCGGTGGTGGCTCTCCTACGACCAGCCCCGCCGACTGCACCTGCTCCCGCCGCGCAACCTCCGCGCCGAACTGGAGCGGCTCGGCTGCGAGATCGTCACCACCAGGTCCGGAGCCCCGTTCGGATCCGGCTCCGGACACCGCGCGGTGCACGTTCCGCACGACCTGGCCGGTGCCACCGCGCTGGCCCTCTCCCACGCCCTGCCCGCCCCGGACGCCCCCTGGCGCGCCATCCCGCCGACCCCGTTCCAGCGGCATGCGCGCACCGTCCTGCTGCGCGCGGGCACCCCGGTGGTGGCCGCCGCGGCGCTCACGGACCTCGCGCTGGCCCCGCTGCTGCGGCACACCCCGTTCGCCAACGCGTACCGGATCATCGCGAGAAAGCCGACGGGCTGACCCGGCCCGCCCGCTCACCCCTTCAGTACCAGCGCCTGCCCCGCGACCACCAGCAGCACCTGCTCGCACTCCTGCGCGAACGCCGCGTTCAGCCGCCCGAGTTCGTCCCGGTAACGGCGGCCGGACGCGGTGGCGGGAACGATGCCCGAGCCCACCTCGTTGGACACCGCGACCACGGTCCGCCGGGTCGCGCGCACCGCATCCGTCAGCTCACGCACCCGTTCCCTGAGGGCTCGTTCCCCGCCGTCGGCCCACTGGGCGTCGTCCCACGCCCCGACGGAGTCCATCGCGTCCGTCAGCCACAGCGACAGGCAGTCCACCAGCAGCGGCGGCCCGTCGTCCTCCAGCAGCGGCACCAGATCGCAGGTCTCGACGGTCCGCCACGACCCGGGCCGCCGCTCCTGATGGGCCGACACCCGGGCCGCCCACTCGGTGTCCCCGTTGCGGGACCCGCCGGTCGCCACGTACAGCACCTCCGGGAGCGTCTCCAGCCGACGCTCGGCCTCCACCGACTTGCCCGACCGGGCCCCTCCCAGCACCAGCGTCCGCCGCGGCAGGTCGGGGACGTCCTCGTAGGCGCCCACCTCCAGCGTGGTCCCGTCCGGCACGGCGCGCGCCCCGGCCGCCGCGAGCCGACGGCGCGCCTCCGCACCGGGCGGCACGTCGTGGTCCAGGTGCACGGCGACGACGTCCGTCGTCGGCCCGACCGCGCCCACCGCCCGCAACCGCGCCAGCGCGTCCGGGCGCCCCACGACGTCCAGCAGCACCATGGCGTAAGGCTCGGCCGGCTCCTCGAGACCGGCCGGCGCCGCGCCCGGCGGCAGATACAGCAGCCGCTGCCCGTCCGGGCCGGTCACCGCGTACCCGGTGCCCGGCGAGTCCAGCGCCACCGCCCGCACCCTGTGGCCGGTCAGCAGCGCCAGCTCCCGCCCGTCCGGCACCCGGCCGGGCTGCGGCAGGCCGGCCGGCACCTCGACCGCGGGCCCGTCGTGCGGATGGGAGAGCAGCACCTGGCGCACACCGCCGAGCGAGTGCCCCGCGCGGGCCGCCGCGAACGCCACGCCCGGCATGAGGTCGAGCAGCAGCGAGCCGTCCACCAGCAGCGAGGTCGCCGCGCGCGCGTGCGGGCCGGCGGCGGACGCGCAGGCGGCGCAGGGACAGTCGGGGCGGGGCAGCCCCGCCGGGGCACCGGTACCGAGCAGAGTGAGTTCCACGGACCCGATTTTCACCCGTCCCCACGGCTCCTGCGCGCCCGACCGGGCACCCACCCCACATGATCCACCGCACAGACGCCATGTCCTGGCCTAGGCTCTTGCAGGAGCCGGACCAAGATCCGGCTCCTGTTGTGCAGTGTGCTGACACCCACGGAGGCGTACATGGCGGCATGGACGTGGCGGTTCGAGAAGGCCGACGGGACGCAGGTCGAGCCCGCGGTGCAGCCGGAGGAGTTCACCACGCAGGGGGACGCCGAGTCCTGGATCGGGGAGAACTGGAAGGCCCTGCTGGAGGGCGGCGCCGACCAGGTGCGGCTGCTGGAGGACACCACGGAGATCTACGGGCCGATGAGCCTCCACGCGGACCAGGCGAGCACCGAGGCCTGAGGCCCGGATCCACGGGCGAGGGCCTCGGCCCTCGCCCACTCCGCGCCGGCGTCAGCCCCGTACGCCGCACAGGTGCAGCAGCGACGCCACCCCGCGGTAGGGGTCCGTCCGCCCGGCCCGCTCCTCGACCTCCAGGAGGGTCGCCAGGTCGTCCGGGGCGCCGGGGGCGTGCGTGCCGTCGGCCGCCGTGTCCGTGAAGACCCGCACGCCGTACCAGGTGTGCAGCGGCGCCCCGAGCCCGGCGAGTGTCGCCGTCAGTTTCTTCAGCCGGTCGGCCCGTGTCTCGAGCCCCGACTCCTCGTCCATGTGGCAGGCCGCGTCGAACGCGGTCAGCGCGCCGGCCCAGTCGCCGCGCAGGCCGGACCGCATCGCGGGCGCGTCACCGTTGCGCACCAGCAGCGACAGCAGTCCGCCGGGGGCGAGCATCCGGGCCAGCCCCGCCACCAGCGGGTCCGGCTCCGTCACGTACATGAGCACACCGTGGCAGAGCACCACGTCGAAGCTGCCCGGCAGGAAGTGCACACCGGTGTCCCGGCCGTCGCCCTCGACGACCCGCACCCGCTCCCGGATGCCCTCCGGCTCCCGGGCGAGCGCCGCACGTGCGGCGGCGAGCATCTCCGCGTCCCGCTCGAGGCCGGTCACCGAGTGACCGGACCGCGCCAGCCGCAGCGCCTGTGAGCCCCGGCCCATGCCGACGTCCAGAACGCGCAGCCGCCGCCCGACCGGGAACCGCCCCGCTATCTGCTCGTCCAGCTGGCGGGCCACCAGCTCCAGTCGTACGACCTCCCGCAGGCCACCGGGCCCGCCCGGTCCGCCGGTCCCGACCGGTGAGGCCGGCGCGGGTACCGCGGGCTGTGCCGGACCGGCCGCCGGGCTCGCCGAGGGCGCCTCGCCCTCGGCGAACGGCAGGGTGCTCAGGGCTGCTCTCCGCGCTTGACCTGGGGCTTGGGCAGCCGCAGCCGGCGCATCTGGAGCGAACGCATCAGGGCGTAGGCGACGGCGCCGCGCCGGTTGTCATCGGGGAAGCGCTCGGCCAGCCGCTTCCTCAGCCGGAAGCCGGTCACGACGGAGTCGAGCACGATCGTCACGATCACGAGCAGCCACAGCAGCAGCGCGATGTTCTGCAGCTGGGGGACCCGGACCATGCTCAGCACCAGGATGACCACGGCCATCGGCAGGAAGTACTCCGCGATGTGGAACCGCGAGTCGACGAAGTCGCGCGCGAAGCGGCGCACCGGCCCCTTGTCACGGGCGGGCAGGTAACGCTCGTCGCCGCTGGCCAGCGCCTGGCGCTGACGCTCCATCGCGGCGCGGCGCTCGTCACGCTGCCGCTTGGCGGCCTCCTTGCGCGTCATCGACGTGTTGGCCACGCTGCGGCGCTGGGACTGGGCCACGCTGCGCTTGGGCGTGGGGCGGCCCTTGGGGGCCTCCGGGTGGCGGGTCTGCTTGGAGTCGGTCACCGCCGCCTTGTCGGCGAGGGCCTTCTCTTCCTTGGCACGGCTACGGAACACAAAACCCAAGGGTACGGGGTCCGTGGGGTTGGATCCCAGCCCCGGGGGGAACGATCCGGCAACACCAGTCGTCTGTAGAAGGACAGAGGGGGCGTTGCGCACGTCTTGGGGTGTGTTGTCCCGTCCGCCCCGGGGGTCACCTACTCCCTGGGCCGGAGCGGGCGGCCACTCAGTCGTCCTTGGGGATGAGCGCATCGGTCCCCGAACAGTGCGCTAATGGATGCAGGGCCCGTACTGTGGGTTCTGTCGCAGAGCTGTGAGCCGGAGTCCGTCAGAAGGGGGCGCGCGAAGCCCATGAGCGGTGTCATGAAGCGTATGGGGATGATCTTCCGCGCGAAGGCGAACAAGGCCCTTGACCGGGCCGAGGATCCGCGCGAGACCCTCGATTACTCGTACCAGAAGCAGCTGGAGCTGCTCCAGAAGGTGCGGCGCGGTGTCGCCGACGTGGCGACCAGCCGCAAGCGCCTGGAGCTCCAGCTCAACCAGCTCCAGTCCCAGTCGGGCAAGCTGGAGGACCAGGGGCGCAAGGCGCTCGCGCTGGGTCGGGAGGACCTGGCCCGCGAGGCGCTCTCCCGCCGCGCCGCCCTCCAGCAGCAGGTGACCGATCTGGAGACGCAGCACGCCACGCTCCAGGGCGAGGAGGAGAAGCTCACCCTCGCTGCGCAGCGGCTCCAGGCCAAGGTCGACGCCTTCCGCACGAAGAAGGAGACCATCAAGGCCACGTACACGGCGGCGCAGGCGCAGACCCGGATCGGCGAGGCCTTCTCCGGCATCTCCGAGGAGATGGGCGACGTCGGGCTGGCGATCCAGCGCGCCGAGGACAAGACCGCCCAGCTCCAGGCGCGGGCCGGTGCCATCGACGAGCTGCTCGCCTCCGGCGCCCTGGACGACCAGTCCGGCATGCACAAGGACGACATCCAGGCCGAGCTCGACCGGCTCTCGGGTGGCACGGACGTGGAACTGGAGCTGCAGCGCATGAAGGCCGAGCTGGCGGGAGGCCCCTCCGCCGCGCAGCAGGCCATCGAAGGCGGCAGCGAGCAGTCCCAGGCCCAGCAGCAGCCGCAGGACACCCCGCGGTTCGACAAGCAGTGACCGCCGCACGGGAAGCCGTGCCGACGACCGAGGTCCTCGCCGGGACCCAGGAGGCCAACATGATCGTACGGATCATGGGGGAGGGGCAGGTGGCTCTGGCCGAGAGCCACCTCGCCGAGTTGAACAAACTGGACGAGGAACTCCTCACCGAGATGGAGACCGGTGACGGCCCCGGTTTCCGCCGCACCCTCACCGCCCTGCTGTCCAGGGTCCACGAGCTCGGCGAACCGCTGCCGGACGACGCGCTGGAACCCTCCGACCTCATCCTGCCCTCCCCGGACGCCACCATCGAGGAGGTCCGGGAGCTGCTCAGCGACGACGGACTGATCCCGGGCCCGTGAAGCCCGGGCCCGTGAAACCCGGGCCTGCCGGGTCCCCCACGGGCGGTCCACGACCGGCCCGCGCACCGGATGCCACGGCGGCGCCGGGGACGCCGTACGGTGAGCGGTCGTGAGCACCATCCAGCGCGCCCGGTGCCGGCTGCGCGCCCATCCCTTCGCCCTGGACGCCGCCCTGGCCGCGGGCGTCCTGGTGTGCATGGTGGCGGGATCCTTCGTGGACCCGCACGGCCCGCACGGTGTCACCTGGGAGCTGAGCACCCCCGATCCGCTCAGTCTGACCCTCATGGCCCTCGGCGCCGCCGCGCTGGTCCTCCGGCGCCGGGCCCCCCGCGCGGTCCTCGCCCTCACCGGCGCCGCCTCCGTGGTCGAGTCCGTCACCGGCGACCCCCGAGCCCCCGTCGCGATGTGCGTGGTCGTCGCGCTCTACACCGTCGCCTCCACCACCGACCGCCCCACCACCTGGCGGGTCGGCCTGCTCACCATGACCGTCCTCACCGGCACCGCCATGATCGCCGGCCCGCTGCCGTGGTACGCCCAGGAGAACCTGGGGCTCCTCGCCTGGACCGGGATCGGCGCCACCGCCGGGGACGCCGTCCGCAGCCGCCGCGCCTTCGTCCAGGCCATCCGGGAACGCGCCGAGCGGGCCGAACGCACCCGTGAGGAGGAGGCCCGCCGCCGCGTCGCCGAGGAACGCCTGCGCATCGCCCGCGACCTGCACGACGTGGTCGCCCACCACATCGCCCTGGTCAACGTCCAGGCCGGGGTCGCCGCCCATGTCATGGACAAGCGGCCCGACCAGGCCAAGGAGGCCCTCGCCCACGTACGGGAGGCCAGCCGCTCGGCGCTGGGCGAACTGCGCGCCACCGTCGGCCTGCTGCGTCAGTCCGACGACCCCGAGGCACCCACCGAGCCCACCTCCGGCCTGGACCGCCTCGACGAACTCGCCGGCACCTTCCGCAGCGCCGGCCTGCGGGTCCTGGTCGCCCGCGAGGACCAGGGCCCCGCGCTGCCCGCCGCCGTCGACCTGGCCGCCTACCGGGTCATCCAGGAGGCCCTCACCAACGTCCAGAAACACGCCGGCAGCGAAGCGAACGCGGAGGTCAGCGTCGTCAGGGTGGGCCCCCACATCGAGATCACCGTCCTCGACGACGGCACCGGCGCCGGCGGCCACGATGACGGCGGACAGGGCACCGGCCACGGCGGCGGGCACGGCCTGCTCGGCATGCGGGAACGCGTCACCGCCCTGCGCGGCACCCTCACCACCGGCCCCCGCTTCGGCGGCGGGTTCCGCGTCCATGCGATCCTGCCCGTCGAGCCCCGCACGTCCACAGCCCAGGACGGCCCGTGACCAGCACCCCCCGGGGGAACCCGTATGACGATCCGAGTCCTGCTCGCCGACGACCAGGCGCTGCTGCGCAGCGCGTTCCGCGTGCTCGTCGACTCCGAGCCGGACATGGAGGTGGTGGGCGAGGCGTCCGACGGCGCCGAGGCGGTCCGCCTCGCCCGTGAACAGCGCGCCGACGTCGTCCTCATGGACATCCGGATGCCCGGCACCGACGGCCTCGCCGCCACCCGCCTGATCAGCGCCGACCCCGAGCTCGACGGGGTCCGCGTGGTCATACTGACGACCTTCGAGGTCGACGACTACGTGGTGCGGTCGCTGCGGGCCGGCGCCTCCGGCTTCCTCGGCAAGGGCTCCGAACCCGGAGAACTGCTGAACGCCATCCGGATCGCCGCCGAGGGGGAGGCACTGCTGTCCCCGGCCGCCACCAAAGGCCTGATCGCCCGCTTCCTCGCCCAGGAGGGCACCGCCGACGACGCCGACCGCGACCCGGCCCGCGCGCAGCGGCTCGACTCGCTGACCGTGCGGGAACGCGAGGTGCTGGTCCTGGTCGCCGGCGGCCACTCGAACGACGAGATCGCCGAACGCCTGGAGGTCAGCCCGCTGACCGTGAAGACCCACGTCAACCGGGCCATGGCCAAGCTCGGCGCCCGCGACCGGGCCCAGCTGGTGGTGACCGCCTACGAGTCGGGGCTGGTCCGCCCGAGGGTGGAGTGAACGCCGCCACGCGTACTGCGGCGGGAGTAGCCGCCGTCCGAGGAACAGGACCTCGGGCCTACGGATCGGCCCTCGTCGATGCCCCAGTGTGGAGAACGGACGCCCCTCCGCGCCCGCCCCTGCCCCTCCAGGTACGTCCCGTACCCCTGACCGCTCACGGAAGAGAGACCCGTAACCCATGTCCTGGCTGGCCAGATTCAGCCTCGCACAACGGGCGCTGATCGGACTGATGTCGATCATCGCGCTCGTGTTCGGGGCGATCGCGATCCCTCAGCTCAAGCAGCAACTGCTGCCCACCATCGAACTGCCCATGGTCTCCGTGGTGGCCCCGTACCAGGGCGCGTCCCCCGACGTGGTGGAGAAGCAGGTCGTCGAGCCCATCGAGGCCAACCTGGAGGCCGTCGACGGCATCTCCGGCGTCACCTCGAAGGCCAGCGAGGGCAACGCCGTGATCATGGCGTCCTTCGACTTCGGCAACGACACCGAGCAGCTCGTCGCCGACGTCCAGCAGGCCGTCAACCGGGCCCGCGCGATGCTGCCCGACACCGTGGACCCGCAGGTCGTCTCCGGTTCCACCGACGACATGCCGACCGTGGTCCTCGCCGTCACCTCCGACAAGGACCAGCAGGCCCTCGCCGACCAGCTCGACCGGACCGTGGTGCCCGCGCTGAAGGACATCGACGGTGTCGGCCAGGTCATGGTGGACGGCGTACGGGACCTCCAGGTCACCGTCACCCCCGACGACGCGAAGCTGGCCAAGGCCGGTCTCACGTCCCAGGCACTGCTCCCGGCCCTGAAGGCGGGCGGCGCAACCGTCCCGGCCGGCTCCTTCGACGAGGACGGCGCCAACCGCACCGTCCAGGTGGGCGGCGGCTACACCTCGATCCAGCAGATCGAGGACCTGATGGTCACCGGCGAGTCCGGCAAGGGCAAGCCGGTCCGCCTCGGTTCGGTGGCCGACGTCGAACAGCGGGAGGCCACGGCCGACTCCCTCACCCGCACCAACGGCAGCCCCAGCCTCGCCGTGGTGGTCACCATGGACCACGACGGCAGCGCGGTCACCATCTCGAACGCGGTCGAGGACCTGCTGCCCGGCCTGCGCGAGGACCTCGGCTCGGGTGCCGAGCTCACCGTCGTCAGCGACCAGGGCCCGGCGGTGTCCCAGGCCATCGAGGGCCTGACCACCGAGGGCGCGCTCGGCCTCGTCTTCGCGGTCCTGGTGATCCTGGTCTTCCTCACGTCGATCCGCTCGACGCTGGTCACGGCGGTCTCCATCCCGCTCTCCGTGGTCCTCGCCCTGATCGTGCTGTGGACGCGCGACCTGTCGCTGAACATGCTGACCCTGGGCGCGCTGACCATCGCGATCGGCCGGGTCGTGGACGACTCCATCGTCGTCCTGGAGAACATCAAGCGGCACCTCGGCTACGGCGAGGAGCGCCACGAGGCGATCATGAAGGCGGTGCGTGAGGTGGCCGGCGCGGTGACCTCCGCGACGCTCACCACCGTCGCCGTCTTCCTGCCGATCGGCCTGGTCGGCGGCATGGTCGGTGAGCTGTTCGGCTCCTTCAGCCTCACCGTCACCGCCGCGCTGCTGGCGTCCCTGCTGGTGTCGCTGACGGTCGTCCCCGTCCTGTCGTACTGGTTCCTGCGGCCCCCGAAGGGCACTCCCGAGGACGCCGAGGAGGCCCGCCGGCTGGCCGAGGAGAAGGAGGCGAAGAGCCGCCTCCAGCGCGGCTACCTCTCCGTGCTGCGCTTCGCCACCCGGCGCAGGCTGGCCAGCCTGGCCATCGCGGTCGTCGTCCTGATCGCCACGCTCGCCATGACGCCGCTGCTCAAGACCAACTTCTTCGACCAGGGCGAGCAGAAGGTCCTCACCCTCCGTCAGGAGCTGGAGCCGGGCACCAGCCTCGCGGCCACCGACGCCCAGGCCGAGAAGGTCGAGAAGCTGCTCGGCGAGACCGAGGGTGTCAAGGAGTACCAGGTCACGATCGGCTCGTCCGGTTTCATGGCGGCCTTCGGCGGCGGTACGGACACCAACCGGGCGACGTACCAGGTGATGCTGGAGGACTCCGCCTCCCACGAGGACGTCCGGGACAGCCTCGAGAAGGGCCTCGCCGACCTCGACGGCATCGGCACCACCACCGTCGCGGCCGGCGACGGCTTCGGCAACCAGGACCTGAGCGTCGTCGTCAAGGCGGCCGACCCGCAGGTGCTGCGCAAGGCGGCCGACCAGGTGCAGAAGGCCGTGGCCTCCCTGGACGACGTCACCGACGTCACCAGCGACCTGGCGCAGAGCGTGCCGCGCATCTCGGTCAAGGCCGACTCCCGTGCCGCCGCGGCCGGTTTCGACGACCAGACGCTCGGCGCGGTCGTCGCCCAGGCGGTACGGGGCACCCCGGCCGCCAAGGTGGTGCTGGACGACACCGAGCGGGACGTCGTCATCCGCTCGGACCGGCCGGCCACGACCCTGGCCGAGCTGAAGAAGCTGCCGCTCGGCCCGGTGAAGCTGGGTGACGTCGCCACCGTCGAGCTGGTGGACGGCCCGGTGTCCATGACCCGGATCGACGGCCAGCGCTCGGCCACCGTCACCGCCCGGCCGATCGGCGACAACACCGGCGCGGTCAGCGCGGAACTCCAGGCCGAGATCAACGCGCTGACGCTCCCGGCGGGCGCGACGGCCGAGATCGGCGGCGTTACCGCCGACCAGGACGAGGCCTTCACCAGCCTGCTCCTGGCGATGCTGGCCGCGATCGCGATCGTCTTCATGTTGCTGGTCGGCACCTTCCGGTCGCTCGCCCAGCCGCTGATCCTGCTGGTCTCCATCCCGTTCGCGGCGACCGGCGCGCTCGGCCTGCTGCTCGTCACCGGCACCCCGATGGGCGTCCCGGCGATGATCGGCATGCTGATGCTGATCGGCATCGTGGTGACCAACGCGATCGTGCTGATCGACCTGATCAACCAGTACCGCGACCGCGGCCACGGCGTCGTCGAGGCGGTGCTGGAGGGCGGCCGTCACCGGCTGCGCCCGATCCTGATGACGGCCCTGGCGACGATCTTCGCCCTGCTCCCGATGGCGCTCGGCGTCACCGGCGAGGGCGGCTTCATCGCCCAGCCGCTCGCGGTGGTGGTCATCGGCGGCCTGATCACGTCGACCCTGCTGACCCTCCTCCTGGTCCCGACCCTCTACACGATGCTGGAACTCCGCAAGGAGCGCCGCGCGAAGAAGCGGGCGGCGAAGAAGGGTGCGGCCGCGCAGCCGGGGGCTTCGAAGGAGCCGGAGCCGGAGCCGGCCCAGGCCTGACGTCCGTCACGTCAGTACGACGAAGGGGCGCCCCGTGAACTCACGGAGCGCCCCTTCCGCATGCGTGCTCACGCCTGGAGCGAGTCGACGAAGACGTCCCGGGCGGCGGCCGGGACGACCGTGACGGGGCCGTCGGGGGTCTTGCCGTGGTGGACGGGGCCGCGGGCGCACTCCGGATAGCGGCGAGCCGCGGTGCCCGCTCGCCGGAGCCGTGCACGGGGCGGCCCGCGCCGCTGACGCCGGGCGCCCGCCCCGCCGGCGCCCGGCCTAACGCTCGGCCAGCTCCGAGCGCTTGTACGAGTACCCGAAGTAGACCCCGCACCCGATCAGGAACCACACGACGAACCGCACCCAGGTCTGCCACTGCAGGAACGTGATCAGCCAGAGGGAGAAGACCACACCCAGCGCCGGCACGAACGGCATCCACGGTGTACGGAAGCCGCGCGGCAGGTCCGGCTGCCGGTAGCGCAGCACGATCACCGCCGTGCACACCACCACGAACGCCAGCAGGATGCCGATGTTGGTCAGTTCGGCCGCCTCCGCGATCGGCAGGAAGCCGGCGATGGCGGCCGACGCCACCCCGACGATCCACGTCACGCGCGTCGGCACGTGCCGGGTGGGATGCGTCTTCGCGAACCACTTGGGCAGCAGCCCGTCCCGGGACATGGAGAACCACACCCGGGTCACACCCAGCATGAACGTGAACATCACGGTGAGGATGCCGATGATCGCGCCCACCGCGATCACGTCCGCCAGCCGGTTCAGCCCCACCGACTGGAAGGCGGTCGAGAAGCCGCTCTCCTTGTCGATGTCCTTGTAGTTCTGCATACCGGTCAGCACCAGACAGGCCGCCGCGTACAGCACCATCGCGATCGCCAGCGAGTAGATGATCGCCTTCGGCATGTGCCGCCGCGCGTCCCTGGACTCCTCGGCCGCCGTGGACATCGCGTCGTAGCCGAAGACCGCGAAGAACACGGTCGCCGCACCCGTGAACGCCCCGCTGATCCCGTAGGGGAAGAACGGGTGGTAGTTGGCGGTGTTGATGTGGAAGACACCGACCAGGATCACCACCAGCACGACCACCACCTTCAGCCCCACCACGATCGTCTCGAAGCGGGCCGCGCTGCGGATGCCGCGGTTCAGCAGCCAGGCGATGAGCAGGCACAGGATCGCCGCGAACAGATCCACCTTGTGCCCGGCACCGGTGCCGGGCGCGCCCAGCATCCAGGCGGGCAGATGCGCGCCCATGTCCTCGACCAGGAAGCTGAAGTAGCCGGAGATGCCGATCGCGACCACCGCCACGATCGCCGTGTACTCGAGCAGCAGGTCCCAGCCGATGAACCAGCCGGCGAACTCGCCGAGCACCGCGTAGCCGTAGGTGTAGGCCGAACCCGCCTTCGGGATCAGGCCGGCGAACTCGGCGTACGACAGGGCCGCCGCCGCGCTGGCCACACCCGCGATGAGGAAGGACACCAGTACCGCGGGGCCCGCCGTGCCGTTGGCCACCGTGCCGGCGAGGGTGAAGATGCCCGCGCCGATGATGCCGCCCACACCGATCGCGGTCAGCTGCCACAGCCCCAGCGACCGCTCCAGCCGCGGCCCCTCGCCGGCTTCCGTCTCCTCGATGTGTTCGATGGGTTTACGGCGCAGGATGCCCTCGCCCGACCGGAGTCCGGCCATGTGCCTCACCTCTTCGCCCCGGCAACGGCTTGACGGTGGATGACGCCGACGCGGCACTGCCGGTCCGGACCCTGCCCACGGCACCGCCTTCACCGGCCATCGTGCCGCCTTCACCGGGCGCCCGCGACCGAGCCGGTGATCAGGTGGCGGGCCTGCGCGGCTTCCGGGATTCCCGCCCCTCGACTTAGTCTGGGTAGACCTACCTACCTAGTTCGGGTTGTGGTGAGCGACGTGGGCACAGCAGGGAGCGGACGGCGGCGTCCCGCCCGGGAACGGCTCCTGGAGGCGGCGGGCCGCCGCTTCTACGCCGACGGTGTGGTCGCGACCGGTATCGACACGATCACCGCCGAGGCAGGCGTGGCGAAGATGAGCCTCTACAACAACTTCGCCTCCAAGGCCGACCTCGTAAGGGCCTACCTGGACGCCCGGCACGAGGAGTGGTTCGGCCTCTACCGGGCCCGGCTGGAGCAGGCCGAGGGGCCGTGCGAGGGGGTGCTGGCCGTCTTCGACGCGTATGCCGATCACGCGGCCTCCGCCCATGAGCACGGCTTCCGCGGCTGCGGCCTGCTCAACGCCGCGGCCGAGCTCCCGGCCGGGGACGAGGGCCGGGCCGTCGTCCGCGCGCACAAGGAGGAGGTCGAACGCCTGATCGTCGGTCACCTGGAGCAGTTGCTGCCCGACCGCCCCGAGGAGGCCCGTGCGATGGCCGAGCACCTGTCCTTCCTCCTGGAGGGAGCGATGGCGCGGGCCGGTCTGGAGGGGGACGGCGAGCGGGTCCGGCACGCCCGCTCGATGGCCGCCGCCCTGCTGGACCGGCTGTGAGCCGCGTCGACCGCGGCCGGTCCGCGGGCATCGGGGCCCTGTGCGTGCTCGCCGCATCCGTGCTGTGGGGGACGACGGGCACGGCCGCCACCTTCGCCCCCGGCGTGGGCCCGCTCGCGATCGGCGCCGTCGCGATGGGCCTCGGTGGACTGCTCCAGGCCCTTCTCGCCGCCCCGCAGATCACCCGGCAGGCATCCAGGCTGCGCGACCGGCGCGGCACGGTCCTGCTCGGCGCCGTCTCGGTGGCGGTCTATCCCCTGGCGTTCTACAGCTCCATGCGCCTGGCCGGAGTCGCCGTCGGCACCGTCGTGTCCCTCGGCACCGCACCACTGGCCTCGGCCGTGATCGAGTGTGTCGTGGACGGCCGCCGGCTCACCCGCCGCTGGATGCTCGCGGCCGCCCTCGGCCTGCTCGGCACCGTCCTGCTCTGTGTCGCCGAAGCCGCCCGCGCCGCCGACGGCACGGGGCAGGCGTCCGTGGCGACCACCCTGCTCGGCATCGCCCTCGGCCTCGTCGCCGCCGCGACCTACGCCCTCTACTCCTGGGCCGCGCACCGGCTCATCACCCGTGAGGTCTCCTCCCGGGCGGCGATGGGCACCGTCTTCGGGATCGGCGGACTGCTCCTCCTGCCCGTCCTGCTGGCCACCGGCGCCCCGCTCGTCGCCTCCTGGACCAACGCCGCCGTCGGCACCTACATGGCGGTCGTCCCCATGTTCGCCGGGTACGTCCTGTTCGGCCGGGGGCTCACCCACGTGCCCGCCAGCACCGCCACCACCCTGTCGTTGCTCGAACCGGCCGTCGCGGCCGTCCTCGCCGTCCTCGTCGTCGGCGAACGCCTCCCCGCCACCGGCTGGACGGGCGTCGCCCTCGTCATCGCCTGCCTCGCCGTCCTCACCACCCCCTCCCTCGGCCGCTCACGCGGACAGTCGCGAAACACCGCGGGCCACGACGGCGGGGGAGGCCCGGAAGGGACGCAGGTCCCGGTCGGGGCCGCTGTCCTCGGGGTGGCCGATGCGGCCGATGCAGCCCCCGCGAGAACGCCGTGGCGTCGCCGCCGGCGGTGCGCGTCGAGGCGTGCGACGTCGCGGACCGCGCCGCCCTGTCCTCGCTCGTCGCGTC
>NZ_JBFAKH010000090.1:0-26868 GCF_040655635.1 Streptomyces sp. NPDC050388 | reverse complement strand
GGGGCAGATCTTCGTGAAGGGCGAGGTCATCAAGACCGTTCCGGAGTCGAAGATCGTGGAGACGCTGATCGAGGAGGCCATGAAGATCGCCGAGCGCATGGAGGCCGACGGCGTCGCCTCCGGCGAACCACAGATCTCGGTCGCCGGCTGACCCGGTCGACCCGGCTGGTCAGGCCGTTCCTGCCCGGGACGCCCCGGGCAGGAAACGTTTCCCCACCGCGGGGCGGCAGCACACAAATTCGGCAGGTACAGTGCGGAAACCAGCAGACCCAAATGTGTGAGGCCCCCGCGCGTGTTGACGCAGACCACTTCTCGGGTCCTCGAACCGAGTGACCTGGACGCCGCCCTCGCCGTCCTCGACCGCGAGCCGGTGGCGAACGCCTTCGTGACATCCCGGGTGCAGGTCGCGGGCCTGGACCCGTGGCGGCTCGGCGGTGAGATGTGGGGCTGGTACGAGGGCGGCATGCTCACGTCCCTCTGCTACGCCGGCGCCAACCTGGTCCCCATCTGCGCCACCCCCCGGGCCGTCCGCGCCTTCGCCGACCGTGCCCGCCGGGCCGGCCGCCGCTGCTCCTCGGTCGTCGGCCCCGCGGCACCCACCGCCGACCTGTGGCGGTTGCTCGAACCCCAGTGGGGTCCCGCCAGGGAGGTCCGCGCGCACCAGCCCCTCATGGTCACCGACCGGCTGCCCGACACCATCGCCCCGGACCCCTACGTCCGCCGCGTCCGCAAGGACGAGATGGAAAAGATCATGCCGGCCTGCGTGGCGATGTTCACCGAGGAAGTCGGGATCTCCCCCCTGGCGGGCGACGGCGGCCTGCTCTACCAGGCCAGGGTCGCCGAACTCGTCGGAGCCGGACGCGCCTTCGCCCGCTTCGACGCCGACGGCAAGGTCGTCTTCAAGGCCGAGATCGGCGCCGTCACCGACCGGACCTGCCAGATCCAGGGCGTATGGGTGGCCCCCGAACACCGGGGCAGGGGCATGGCCGCCCCCGGCATGGCGGCCGTGCTCCGCTACGCCCTCGCGGACGTCGCCCCCGTGGCCAGCCTCTACGTCAACGACTTCAACACCCCCGCGCGCCGGACCTACCGGAAGGTGGGTTTTCAAGAGGTCGGCGCGTTCATGAGCGTCCTGTTCTGAACCGGGGCCGCCCAGGGCCCCGCACTCTGCGCCCCGGCCCCGAAGTGCGGTCCGCCGCGCAGTCCCGGCCCGTGCCGACGCCCTGTAGTCTCCCCGGCATGCTGCGCTTTCCCGGTCACGGGCACCCCCGTCCCGACGACATCGTGATCGGCCCCCTCGACCTCACCGCCCACGTCGACGAGGCACTGGCGGTCCAGGCGGCGGCGTTCGGTCTCGGCCCCGACGAGGTGGCCGTACGCCGGCAGATCGTGCTGCGCCACATGACCCTGCACGGAGCCAGAGCCCTGGGCGCCACCGTCGCAGGCCGCCTCGTCGGCTTCGTCTACGGCATGCCCAACGACCGCTCCCACTGGTGGTCCACCGTCGTCGAGCCCTACCTGCGCGCCCAGGGCCGGGACCACTGGCTCGACGACTCCTTCGTCATCACCGAACTGCACGTCCACCCGCGCCACCAGAAGCACGGCATCGGCCGCGCCCTGATCACCACGATCACCGACGGGGCCGACGAACCCCGCTCGATCCTCTCCGCCATCGACATCGAGAGCCCCGCCCGCGGCCTGTACCGCTCCCTGGGGTACGAGGACCTCGCCCGCCGGGTCCATTTCCCCAGCGCCCCCAAGCCGTACGCCGTGATGGGAGCACCTTTGCCACTCCGGCGCCCGTAGGGCCTGTCCGGCGGATCATGCAGCAGACGAGGGATCCGGCACGCACTTCCCCAAGCTCTTCGAGCAGGGGGACCCCCAGCCGCGTTGTCGTCACTCTCCCCCACGCTCGGCTGCGCTCGCGCGGGGGGACCCCCACCGCCCCGCGTCGACTCCCTCCTCCGTCCTGCAGCTGCGCGCACCAGGCCCCGCTCACCGGCGCTGACCGAGGGCGCCGTCGCTTTCCTGCGACTTGATCCGCCGGACAGGCCCTAACCGATTTCCACCGTCCCGTCCCACCCGGCTAACCTCCTGTCTCATCACCCAGACGCAGCAGGAGTACGAGAACCATGGCGAACGCACCGGTCCAGCGCATGTCCCAGTTGATGGCCAAGACGCTGCGCGACGACCCGGCGGACGCCGAGGTCCTCAGCCACAAGCTCCTCGTCCGGGCCGGCTATGTGCGCCGCACCGCCGCCGGCATCTGGAGCTGGCTGCCGCTCGGCAAGAAGGTCCTCGCCAACGTCGAACGCGTCGTCCGCGAGGAGATGGACGCGATCGGCGCCCAGGAGGTGCTGCTCCCCGCCGTCCTGCCGCGTGAGCCCTACGAGGCGACCGGCCGCTGGGAGGAGTACGGTCCCGAGCTGTTCCGCCTTCAGGACCGCAAGGGCGGCGACTACCTCCTCGGCCCCACCCACGAGGAGATCTTCACCCTCCTGGTGAAGGACCAGGCGTCCTCCTACAAGGACCTGCCGGTGATCCTCTACCAGATCCAGAACAAGTACCGCGACGAGGCGCGCCCCCGCGCGGGCATCCTGCGCGGCCGCGAGTTCCTGATGAAGGACTCCTACTCCTTCGACCTCGACGACGAGGGGCTGTCCCAGTCGTACGCCCTGCACCGCCAGGCGTACCAGCGGATCTTCGAGCGCCTCGGCCTCGACTACCGCATCTGCGCCGCCACCGCCGGTGCGATGGGCGGCTCCAAGTCCGAGGAGTTCCTCGCCCCCGCCGAGGCGGGCGAGGACGTCTTCGCGGACTGTCCGCACTGCGACTTCGCCGCCAACACCGAGGCGGTCTCCTACGAGGTGCGGCCCGTCGACGGCTCCGCGGTCCCGGCCGCCGAGGACATCCCGACGCCCGACACCCCCACCATCGAGACCCTCGCCGCCTCGCTCGGCGTCCCGGCCTCGGCCACGCTGAAGAACCTGCTGGTCAAGGTCGGCGGCGAGATCGTCGCCGTGGGCGTTCCCGGGGACCGCGAGGTCGACATGGGCAAGGTCGAGGCGCACTTCGCCCCGGCCGCCGTCGAACTCGTCACCGCCGAGGACTTCGTCGGTCGCCCCGACCTGGTCCGCGGCTACGTCGGCCCGCAGGGCCTGGAGAAGGTCCGCTACATCGCCGACCCGCGGGTGGCACCGGGCACCGCCTGGATCACCGGCGCCAACAAGGCCGACACCCACGCCAAGAACGTGGTCGCCGGGCGCGACTTCGAGGTCGACGAGTACGTGGACGTCGTGGTGGTCGAAGAGGGCGACCCCTGCCCGAAGTGCGGCACCGGCCTCCGGCTCGACCGCGCCATTGAGATCGGCCACATCTTCCAGCTGGGCCGCAAGTACGCCGACGCCCTCAAGCTCGATGTCCTCGGGCAGAACGGCAAGCCGGTCCGCGTCACCATGGGCTCCTACGGCATCGGCGTCTCCCGCGCGGTGGCGGCCCTCGCCGAGCAGACCGCCGACGACAAGGGCCTGTGCTGGCCCAAGGAGATCGCCCCGGCCGACGTCCACGTGGTCGCCGCCGGCAAGGCGCTGCAGACCGAACTCGCCCTCGAGATCTCCCAGAAGCTCGCCGCCGCCGGGGTCCGCGTCCTGGTCGACGACCGCGCGGGTGTCTCCCCGGGCGTGAAGTTCACCGACTCCGAGCTGATCGGCGTCCCGCAGATCCTGGTCGCCGGCCGCCGCTCCGCCGAGGGCGTCGTCGAGCTGAAGGACCGCCGTACCGGCGAACGCGAGGAACTCACCGTCGACGAGGCCGTCGCCCGCCTCACGGCCTGACCCACCCGGTGACCCCGCGCGGAACCACCACCGCGCGGGGCACCCTTCCGGGACCCGTCCCGGCGGCGGGTGGGGCGGCAGGCGTGGGATCAGAGCCAGGTCGCGAACTCCAGGAGGAGTTCGGCGTCCTGGTCGCGGCCCACGCGGCGGGCGCGTACGCCGGACTCCACCGCGCGGAACAGCGTCCAGCCGCGCAGACGTTCCTGATCGACCTCCAGGGACTCCGCGAGACGCTTCACCCGGCGGCGGGTCGTCGCCGCGCCGGAGGTCTGGGCGACGAGGTCCTCCACCCGGTCGCGGACCAGCCGGGCCAGGTCGAAGGCGCACTCCCCGACCAGCGGGTCCGGACCCACCGCCAGCCACGGCATCCGCTCGCCGGAGAGCACCTTGCTCTGCCGGAACGTGCCGTGCAGCAGCCGGTGCTCGGGCGGTCCGGCCAGCAGCTCCTCGCGTACCGCCAGCGCCGCCGACACCAGCGGTCCCACCTCCGGGTCGCCCGCGGCGGACGCCCGCATGGCCTCGGCCTGCCGGCCGGTCCGTTCCGCCACCGTCTCGAAGGGATGGGCGGCATCGCCCGAGGGCGGCTCGACCCACAGCCGCCGCAGCGTCCCGGCCGCCTCCAGCAGCGCCTTCGCCTCCGGCAGCGACCGCACCGAGACATCCGGATGCAGCCGCTCCAGCAGCAGCGCGCCGTCGGCGGGCGGAGAAGACTCCAGCAACCGGACCGCGCCCAGACCGTTCCAGTGGGCCAGCGCGGCCCGCTCGCTCTCCGGCCGGGCCCTCGCCGGAGCCAGCTTCAGCACCGCGGGGCCGCCGTCGGACGTCCGCACCAGCACCACCAGGCTGCTGCGCCCCCCGGGCACCTGCACCCGTTCCACGGTCAGCTCGCGCACCGCGACGGCCTCGCGTGCCGCCTCGGGCAGCTTCTCCAGCCACCGGGCACCGTCGGGAGCCGTCTCACCGAGCGCCCTCACCAGGCGCTGCGGCGGTTCGAAGACCATGCGCGAGTAGTTCCCTTCGTGCTGTGAGCGATGCCTGCCGACGCTTTCGGCCCGCAGCCCCGTCATGCCGCCGGCGTCGGAGCCCCCGAGGCCGGGTCGGCCCGCTCGGCGAGCCCAGGGAAGGCTACGCTCTCCCCGCTCCAGCGCACCGCCCGCACCGCGGCCTCCCGCAGCGCCTCGGCCGCCGCACGGCGTCGCTCACCACGGCTCGCACGCACCAGGTCCGAGTACACCCCGGCCACCCGGTGCTCCAACTCCGACGCGAGCCGTACCGCCGCGGCCGCGTCCGGCACCGGGAACGGCAGCGCGTAGCCCGCGGCGGCCACGACCGGCTCGCCGCCCGTGTCCGTCACCTCGCGCACCAGAGCGTCCCGGCGCGCGCGGTGCGCGTCGTACGCCGCGCGCGCCTCCGTACGGCGCTCCTTCGCGATCCGCCCACCGACGACCCCGTAGCCGTACACCGCCGCGTGCTCCGCAGCCAGGGCCGCCTGGAGCGCCCGCAGTCCCCGGTCCTCCGCCTCGCTCACCCGTCACCCCTTCGTCAGCAGATACACGTGCGCCGCCCCGGCCGCCGCCACCGAGGCCAGCAGCCGGGCCAGCTCGGCCGGCGCGTCCAGCAGGTCCTCCAGGCGCCGGTCGGCGATCTCCCGCTCCGCGGCGGCGAGCCCGGCGAGGGCGTCCTTCTCCGTCGCGGGCCCGGAGGCCGTCGGCGAGGCGGACTGCTGGGCCCCGGCGGGGGACGGCACCCCCTGAGACCCCGGCGACGCCTGCGGCCCCGCCGCCCCCGCCGACGCCGTGGACGTCGCCGTGCTCCCGAAGGCCTTCGCGTGCCGGACGACCTCCTCGCGCAGCGGACGCAGCCGCGGCGCGAGCCCGGCGTGCGCCGCGATCACGGCGTCGTACCGCTCGGCCAGCTCCCTGCTGTCGCCCGCCGCACGCGCGCGTACCCGCTCGGCCGGCGAGGGACGACTGCCGGCGGTGGTGTCGGGCTTCTCGGACCCGGTGGAGCAGCCCGTCACGAGCAGGGCCGTCGAGGCGACGGCGAACAGGCTCCTTCTGCGCGGTCCCGAGCGGGCGCGCGGAGCATGGGGGAACGGCACGGCAGACGTCCTCGGGGGCTCGTACGAACGTGGCGACGGAAAGAAGCGTGGCGACGGAAAGAACGGAAGGAGGGCCACAGGCCCGTGATCACGGTACCCGTGCATCCGCCCGACGACGGTCAGCGGCACCGCTCCGTGAGCGGGTGGACGGCATCACCCCCCGCGACCGGATACCCTTTGACCAGACACGCGCACCGTCCCACAACAGCACACGCGGCCGAGGAGTCACCCGGATGAGCAGCACCCAGAGCGAGAGGCTTCGAGAACTTCTGGAACCGCTCGTCAGCTCGCAGGGCCTCGATCTCGAGGAGATCGCCGTGGACGCGGTCGGCCGCAAGCGTGTGCTGCGCGTCGTCGTCGACTCCGACACCGGTGCGGACCTGGACCGGATCGCCGATGTGAGCCGCGCGCTCTCGGCGAAACTCGACGAGACCGACGCGATGGGCGGCGGGGAGTACACCCTCGAGGTCGGCACCCCGGGCGCGGAGCGCCCCCTCACCGAGCACCGGCACTACGTGCGTGCCACGGGCCGCCTGGTGAACTTCCGGCTGACCGCGGGCGACGAACTGGTCGCCAGGATCCTGCGGGTCGACGACGAGGGCATCGACCTCGAGGTGCCCGGAGTCAAGGGCCGCAAGGCCACCGCGCGCAGACTCGCCTTCGACGACATCAGCAGGGCGCGCGTCCAGGTCGAGTTCAACCGCAAGGACGACAAGACCGACGCGACCGACAGGACCGGCACGACCGGCGCGAACGACAAGAACGACGAGACGGAAGAGGAGGCGTAACCGTGGACATCGACATGAGTGCCCTTCGGCTCTTGGTACGGGAGAAGGAGATCTCCCTCGACCTGCTGGTCGAGGCGATCGAATCGGCCCTCCTCATCGCCTACCACCGCACCGAGGGAAGCCGCCGCCACGCGCGCGTGGAACTCGCCCGGGAATCCGGACATGTGACGGTGTGGGCGAAGGAGGACCCCGAGGACCTCGAAGAGGGCCAGGAGGCCCGCGAATTCGACGACACCCCGTCCGACTTCGGCCGCATCGCGGCCACCACGGCCAAGCAGGTCATCCTGCAGCGGCTGCGCGACGCCGAGGACGACGCGACGCTCGGCGAGTACGCCGGCCGCGAGGGCGACATCGTCACCGGCGTGGTCCAGCAGGGCCGCGACCCGAAGAACGTCCTGGTCGACATCGGCAAGCTGGAGGCCATCCTGCCGGTGCAGGAGCAGGTGCCGGGCGAGACCTACCCGCACGGCATGCGGCTGCGCAGTTACGTCGTCCGGGTGGCGAAGGGCGTGCGCGGCCCGTCGGTCACGCTGTCGCGCACGCACCCCAACCTGGTGAAGAAGCTCTTCGCCCTGGAGGTGCCGGAGATCGCCGACGGTTCGGTGGAGATCTCCGCCATCGCCCGTGAGGCCGGCCACCGTACGAAGATCGCCGTCCGCTCCACCCGGTCCGGGCTGAACGCCAAGGGCGCCTGCATCGGCCCGATGGGCGGCCGCGTGCGCAACGTCATGGGCGAGCTGAACGGCGAGAAGATCGACATCGTCGACTGGTCGGACGACCCGGCCGAGATGGTGGCGAACGCGCTGTCGCCGGCCCGCGTCTCCAAGGTCGAGGTCGTGGACCTGGCCGCCCGGTCGGCCCGGGTGACGGTGCCGGATTACCAGCTGTCGCTGGCGATCGGCAAGGAGGGGCAGAACGCCCGCCTGGCCGCCCGCCTGACCGGCTGGCGGATCGACATCCGACCGGACACGGAACAGCCCGGGGAATAGATCCGAGCCCCCGCCCGCTGAGATCACGACAGTCTCACCGGCGGCATCTGTTCGATTCTTGCCCCAAAGGGGTGAGGTCGGTCCGGGGAGGTAGACTGAGGAGTGTCTGGCCGGACACCTATCCGCGCATGCCCCGAGCGAACCTGCGTGGGCTGCCGGGAGCGAGCGGTCAAGGAAGAGCTGCTGCGGATCGTGGCGATCGAGGACGCGTGCGTCCCGGATCCACGCGGTACGCTGCCCGGCCGGGGTGCTTATGTGCACCCCGTCCCGGTCTGTCTTGACCAGGCGGTGCGCCGGAGGGCGTTTCCGCGGGCGCTCCGCGTCCCGGGACCGCTCGACGTAAAGGCGTTGCGCCACTACGTCGAGCAGGCACAGGGTTGTGAGAGCAATCCGTAAGAAGACATGCCGTGCGGAACCCCCCGTACGGTCTGGTACCTCGCGAGTCGAAAGCAGGTCGAGATTGCGATGAGCACTCGATGAGTACGCGATGAGTACGCCCATGAACTAGCGACGGTCCGGACGCAACCCGGACCTCAAAGGAGCGAAGTGGCTAAGGTCCGGGTCTACGAACTCGCCAAGGAGTTCGGTGTGGAGAGCAAGGTCGTCATGGCCAAGCTCCAGGAACTCGGTGAATTCGTCCGTTCGGCGTCTTCAACGATTGAAGCGCCCGTAGTACGCAAACTGACCGACGCCTTCCAGCAGGGCGGGGGCAACGGCAGGTCCGCCGCGAAGCCCGGCGCCCCCCGGAAGGCGGCCCCCAGGCCCGCCGCGCCCTCACCGGCGCAGGCGGCTCGTCCGGCTGCCCCGAAGCCGCCGGCCCCCAAGCCCGCCGCGGCCCAGCAGCCCGCTGCCCCGTCGGCGCCCTCTCCGGCCACGCCGGGTCCCCGTCCGACGCCGGGCCCGCGGCCCGCGCCGCGTCCGGCCCCGGCGGCTCCGGAGTTCCAGGCCCCGCCGGCCGCGCAGGCTTCCTCCCCGGCTCCGTCCGGGCCGAAGCCCGGTGCGCGTCCCGGCGCCCCCAAGCCCGGTGGTCGCCCCGGCGGCCAGGGTCAGGGCGGCCAGGGCCAGGGCGGCCAGGGCGGACGCCCGGCCGGTCAGGGGCAGCGCCCCGGTGGCGGCGGTCAGCGTCCGGGTGCACGCCCGGCCGGTCCGCGTCCGGGTAACAACCCCTTCACCTCCGGTGGTTCCACCGGTATGGCCCGCCCGCAGGCGCCCCGCCCGCAGGGCGCGCGTCCCGGCGGTCCCGGTGCCCCCGGCGCCGGCCCCCGTCCCCAGGCCCCCGGCGGCCAGGGCGGCGGCGGTCCGCGTCCGCAGGCTCCGGGCGGGCAGCGTCCCACCCCGGGCTCGATGCCGCGTCCGCAGGGCGGTCCCCGTCCCGGTGGCGGCCCCGGCGGCCCGCGTCCGAACCCCGGCATGATGCCGCAGCGTCCGGCTGCCGGTCCCCGTCCCGGTGGCGGCCCCGGCGGCCGTGGCCCGGCCGGTGCCGGTCGTCCCGGCGGCGGTCGTCCCGGTGGCGGCGGCGGCTTCGCCGGCCGTCCGGGCGGCGGCGGTGGCGCCGGTCGTCCCGGTGGCGGCGGCGGCTTCGCCGGTCGTCCCGGTGGTGGCGGCGGCTTCGGTGGCGGCGGTGGCCGTCCCGGCTTCGGTGGCCGTCCCGGCGGTCCCGGTGGCCGCGGTGGCACGCAGGGCGCCTTCGGCCGTCCCGGCGGTCCGGCCCGTCGTGGCCGCAAGTCGAAGCGGCAGAGGCGCCAGGAGTACGAGGCCATGCAGGCCCCGTCGGTCGGCGGCGTGATGCTGCCTCGCGGCAACGGCGAGAGCATTCGCCTGTCGCGCGGTGCGTCGCTCACCGACTTCGCGGAGAAGATCAACGCCAACCCGGCGTCGCTCGTCGCGGTCATGATGAACCTCGGCGAGATGGTCACCGCGACCCAGTCCGTCTCCGACGAGACGCTCCAGCTCCTCGCCGACGAGATGAACTACACGGTTCAGATCGTCAGCCCGGAGGAGGAGGACCGCGAGCTGCTCGAGTCCTTCGACCTGGAGTTCGGCGAGGACGAGGGCTCCGACGAGGACCTGGTCGTCCGTCCGCCGGTGGTCACCGTCATGGGTCACGTCGACCACGGCAAGACCCGCCTGCTCGACGCCATCCGCAAGACCAACGTCGCCTCGGGCGAGGCCGGCGGCATCACCCAGCACATCGGTGCCTACCAGGTCACGACCGAGGTCAACGAAGAGGACCGCCGGATCACCTTCATCGACACCCCGGGTCACGAGGCGTTCACCGCCATGCGTGCCCGCGGTGCGAAGTCGACCGACATCGCGATCCTGGTCGTCGCGGCCAACGACGGCGTCATGCCGCAGACGGTCGAGGCGCTCAACCACGCCAAGGCGGCCGACGTCCCGATCGTCGTCGCGGTCAACAAGATCGACGTCGAGGGCGCGGACCCGACCAAGGTGCGCGGTCAGCTGACCGAGTACGGCCTGGTGGCCGAGGAGTACGGCGGCGACACCATGTTCGTCGACATCTCCGCCAAGCAGGGTCTGCACATCGACAGCCTCCTGGAGGCCGTCGTCCTCACCGCCGACGCCTCGCTCGACCTGCGGGCCAACCCGGCGCAGGACGCACAGGGCATCTCGATCGAGTCCCGGCTCGACCGCGGCCGTGGTGCCGTGGCGACCGTCCTCGTCCAGCGAGGCACCCTGCGGGTCGGCGACACGATGGTGGTGGGCGACGCCTACGGCCGCGTGCGCGCCATGCTCGACGACAACGGCAACAACGTCGCCGAGGCCGGCCCGTCGACGCCGGTCCAGGTCCTGGGCCTGACCAACGTCCCGGGTGCGGGCGACAACTTCATCGTCGTCGACGAGGACCGTACGGCCCGTCAGATCGCCGAGAAGCGCGCCGCCCGTGAGCGCAACGCCGCGTTCGCCAAGCGCACGCGCCGCGTGTCGCTGGAGGACCTGGACAAGGTGCTCAAGGCCGGCGAGGTCCAGCAGCTGAACCTGATCATCAAGGGTGACGCGTCCGGATCGGTCGAGGCCCTCGAGTCCTCGCTGCTCCAGCTGGACGTCGGCGAAGAGGTCGACATCCGCGTCCTGCACCGTGGCGTCGGTGCGGTCACGGAGTCCGACATCGACCTGGCGATGGGCTCGGACGCCATCGTGATCGGCTTCAACGTGCGCGCCGCCGGGCGGGCACAGCAGATGGCCGAGCGCGAAGGCGTGGACGTCCGGTACTACTCGGTCATCTACCAGGCGATCGAGGAGATCGAGGCGGCCCTCAAGGGCATGCTCAAGCCGGAGTACGAAGAGGTCGAGCTCGGCACGGCGGAGATCCGCGAGGTCTTCCGCTCGTCCAAGCTGGGCAACATCGCGGGTGTTCTCATCCGCTCCGGCGAGGTCAAGCGCAACACCAAGGCGCGCCTCATCCGCGACGGCAAGGTCATCGCGGAGAACCTCAACATCGACGGTCTGCGTCGCTTCAAGGACGACGTCACCGAGATCCGCGAAGGCTTCGAGGGCGGTATCAACCTCGGAAACTTCAACGACATCAAGGTCGACGACGTCATCGCGACGTACGAGATGCGCGAGAAGCCGCGGGCGTAACACCCCACGGTGCACACCGGCCGGCGGGCCCCTGGACACACGGTCCCGCCGGCCGGCCCGTGTGTCCGGGGCCCAGTGCCCCAACAGGCAACGTTCGCTCCGTCGCGACGCCCGGTACGCGCCCCCCAAGCTCTCGGCTTCGCTCGAGCAGGGAGGTACCCCCTTCGCCGCACCGCCCGAAAGCCCGAGTACGTCCAGTACGAGGACTTCCGGGCGGCACACCGAGAGCACGCTCCCCCAAGCTCTCGGCTCCGCTCGAGCAGGGGGCACCCCCATGACGCCGCTCCTTGACGGGCGAACGCTGCCTGCCGGGGCACTGGAGCCACGGAGCGCAATATCCGTCGATCGGACTCGCCCCCTCGTTGTACGGTTCTGATGTCCCCGCCCACCACGGACGGCGGGGACGTCGATCCCGTACCGGCGGGTGAACCGGTTGTACATGTATGTGGGGACGCTGTCCTTCGACCTCCTCCTCGGCGACGTTCGCTCGCTGAAGGAGAAGCGCTCCGTCGTCCGCCCGATCGTCGCCGAACTCCAGCGGAAGTACGCGGTGAGCGCGGCCGAGGTGGACCACATGGACCTCTATCGCAGGGCGGTCATCGGCCTGGCGGTGGTGTCCGGCGACGCGGCGCACCTGACCGACGTGCTGGACCGGTGCGAACGGCTGGTCGCCGGGCGCCCCGAGGTGGAGCTGCTGTCCGTCAGACGGCGCTTCCACGGCGAGGACGACTGACGGATCCAGGCTCCGGGAACCCGGAGTTCCGACCACTCAGACAGGAAAGAACGGGAGACGGACCAGTGGCCGACAACGCGCGGGCGAAAAGGCTGGCGGACCTCATCCGAGAGGTGGTGGCCCAGAAGCTGCAGCGCGGGATCAAGGACCCGCGGCTCGGCACCCACGTCACCATCACGGACACCCGGGTCACGGGTGACCTGCGGGAGGCAACCGTCTTCTACACGGTGTACGGGGACGAGGAGGAGCGCGCGGCCGCGGCGGCCGGCCTGGAGAGCGCCAAGGGCATCCTGCGCTCCGAGGTGGGCCGGGCGGCGGGCGTGAAGTTCACGCCGACCCTGGCGTTCGTCATGGACGCGCTCCCGGACACCGCGCGCAACATCGAGGACCTCCTCGACAAGGCGCGCCAGTCCGACGCCAAGGTGCGCGAGGCGTCCGCGGGCGCCACGTACGCGGGCGGGGCCGACCCGTACCGCAAGCCCGAGGAAGAGACGGACGACACCGCCGGATGACCCAGAAGCACACCACGCCCGACGGCCTTGTCATCGTCGACAAGCCGTCGGGCTTCACCTCGCACGACGTGGTCGCCAAGATGCGCGGCATCGCCCGCACCCGGCGCGTCGGCCACGCCGGCACCCTCGACCCGATGGCGACGGGCGTCCTCGTCCTCGGCGTCGAGAAGGCGACCAAACTCCTCGGCCACCTCGCGCTGACCGAGAAGGAGTACCTGGGCACCGTCCGGCTCGGGCAGAACACCCTCACGGACGACGCCGAGGGCGAGATCACCTCGTCCACCGACGCCTCCGGGGTCACCCGCGAGGCCGTCGACGCCGGCGTCGCCAAGCTGAGCGGCGACATCATGCAGGTGCCGTCCAAGGTCAGCGCCATCAAGATCGACGGTGTGCGCTCCTACAAACGGGCCCGGGAAGGCGAGGAGTTCGACATCCCCGCCCGGCCGGTCACCGTCTCCTCGTTCGCCGTGCACGACGTCCGGCCGGCCGTCGCCGAGGACGGCACCCCGGTGCTCGACCTGGTGGTCTCCGTCGTCTGCTCCTCCGGTACGTACATCCGTGCCCTCGCCCGTGACCTGGGCGCCGGACTGGGCGTGGGCGGCCACCTCACGGTGCTGCGCCGCACCCGTGTCGGTCCGTACAAGCTGGACGCGGCCCGCACCCTCGAGCAGCACCAGCAGGAGCTGACCGTGCTGCCGATCGCCGAAGCCGCGGCCCTGGCCTTCCCGCGCTGGGACGTCGACGCCCGGCGCGCCCGGCTGCTCACCAACGGTGTGCGCCTGGAGATGCCCGAGGAGTACGCGGGAGCCGGTCCGACGGCCGTCTTCGGCCCCGAGGGCCGGTTCCTCGCCCTCGTCGAGCAGCACAGGGGCAAGGCCAAGAGCCTGGCCGTCTTCAACTGACACCGGGACGGACGGCTGACGGTGCGTTCCCGCCGTGGAGCGGCGGCACAGGGATGGACATGCCGCCGCTCCACGGTCCCCCTCGGTTCCCCCACCCCAAGGGTCTGTCCATCCGGGCCCGTTCATTCACCCGTAAGTGCGGGCGCTCGGAGTGAACCGGGGGAGTGGAAGGGGGCGCGTTCGCCGAGTGAGCTACCCCACTGATCATTTCGGCCTTACTGTCAAGACCTTGAGGATCTCGAGACCTTGAGAATCTCGAGAACACGGCAGGGCGAGAGCACGGCACGAAGGCACGGCGGGGAGGCTCGACGATGACGTCGCGCAACGGTCCGGTGGGGCGGGAGCCCGTCCGGACGGCGGGGGAGCACCCACCCGGCGACGTCCTCGTCCGCATCCACGACCTCGCCGGCCGTCCGCGCGGTCTCGGTTTCCCCGCCGACCACCGCGGCACCCTGATCACCAGCCACGAGGCCGTCGACGGCCTGCCCCGCCTCGTCCTGCACGCCCCCGGCGACCGCCACCGCGTGGTGAGCGCCGACGCCGTCACCCCGCTGCCCGAACTCGGCCTCGCCCTCGTCCGCAGCGAGGGGCTCGGCACCGCTCCACTGCCCGTCGCCACGCGGAACCGCGTCGAGAGCGGCACCTATGTGCGGATCGCCGCCGGATGCTGGCGCGAGGCACGCGTACTGGGCACGACCACCGTGACGTACACGGCCGCAGACCGCTGCCACCCCCTCGACGACGCGCTGGAGCTCGCCATCGGCACCACCGGCCGCGACGCCCTGCGCCCCGGCGGCGGAGCGGCCGGCGGCCCGGTGCTCGACGCCGCCACCGGCGCCGTGCTCGGCGTCCTCGGCACGGCCCTCCGGTCCGGCAGCCGCGACGTCGGCTTCGCCGTGCGGCTCCGCCCCGCCCGGAGCCCGCTCGCCGAACTGCTCGCCGAGAACGCGGCGACGGTCCCGGCGTACGGCACCGACCTCAATGTCGCCGGCGTCCTGGAACTCACCGCCACCTCGGTCGGGCAGGACGGCCCGTCGGGCGTCCTCGCCCCCGGAGGCGTGGTGCCGGTGGAGCGGGCGGCCACGACCGCGGAGTTCGCCGCGTTCGAGCGCGGCCGGGCCGCGGTGCTCGGCCTCGTCGGACCGCCCGGCAGCGGCCGTACGACGGAACTCGCGGCGCTCGCCGCCCGCCGCCACCGCGCCGGACTGCCCACGCTGTGGCTGCGCGGCGCCGACCTGCGGGACGACGACCTCTCCGTCGCGAACGCGGCCCACCGCGCACTCGACCGGGCCGCCCGTATCGTGGCCGCCTCCCGCACCCCGTTCCCGGGCGGCCCCGAAGGCCTCGGCGACACCGGCCCGGGACGCCTCGCCGCGCTGGCCGGCACCGCCGGCCGCCCCCTGCTGGTCCTGCTCGACGGTCCGGAGGAGATGCCGCCCGCCCTGGCCGACCGCCTCGCCCGGTGGACCGACGGGACGGCGCGCTGGCTACGGAGGACGGGCGCGCGGCTGGTGGTGGGGTGCCGCGCGGAGTACTGGGAGAGTGCGGGCGCGCTCCTCCCCGCGGACCTGCTGCACCGGGGCGGAGACGGAGGCGAGCGCCAGGGCGGACACCAGGACGGAGCCACCGCCGAAGACCTCCCCGCGTGCGTGCGCCTCGGTGACCTGACCGCCCAGGAGGCCATCCACGCGCGTGCCCGCTACGGCATCCCGGAGGGCTCCCCGGCCGACTCCCGGCACCCGCTGACCCTCCGGCTGCTCTCGGAGGTCCGGGCCGCCCTCGCCGACGCCCCGCAGGCCCCGGACGCCCGCGCCGACCGCCACGACGTCCTCTCCGCCCACCTGGACCTGATGTGCCTGCGCGTGGCCGTGCGCCTCGCCGCCGAGAGCGGACTGCGCGGCACCGCCGTACGGCGGCTGGCCGCCAGGGTCTCCGGACAGGTGCACGAGGCCGCCCGGCGCAGTCTCGGCCCCGGACAGGGCGAGCTGGGCCGGGAGGCGTTCGAGGAGGTGTTCCCGTGGGGGCCCGCCCCGGCCCGGCTCGGCGGTGGCACCGGCTGGGCCTCCGCCGTACTCGCCGAGGGCATCCTCGTCCCGGCCGGGACCGGCTACCGCTTCGCCCACGAGGAACTCGCCGACTGGCTCCACGGCACCCACCTCGACCTGGACGCGGCCCTGCGGGCCCTGGTCCACGACCACCACGACCACGACGACCACACTCACGCCACCCGCCCCGGCACCGACCGCCACCCCGTCCCGCACCACCGGATCGGCCCCGTCGTCCAGGCCATGCTGCTGCTCACCCGTCACCACGGCACCGGCCCGCTCGCCTCCCGGCTGGCGGACCTGGTGCACGCCCTCGACGCGGATCCCGGCTCCTGGTGGGCCGCCCGGCTGCTCACCGAGACCCTCGCACGCGTGCCCGACGCGACGCCCTACGCCGAGGTGCTCCGGCTCCTGGCCGACCGGATCGTGGCCTGGCGGCAGCAGCGGCGGAAAATGCCGAGGGAACTGGGACCGGCCTTCTGGACGGCTCTCCCGCTGCCCCTGGAGACCGGCTTCGAGCTGCTGCGCCGGCTCGTCCACGCCGACGGTCCCCCGGGCGAGACCGGCCCCCGCTTCCTGGACGCCGCCGCCCGCCTGTTCACCGCCGACCCCGTCGCCGTACTCCCGCACCTCGTGCGGTGGTTCGAGGACGAGCGGTCGCTGCCCGCCACCCCGCATGCGACCGTCGCCACCGCGGCGCAGGCACTGCTGCACACCCACCGGCACCGCGCCCCGGACACTCTCACCGAGGTCCTCGCCGACAGCGCGCACCGGCGGGCCGGGCAACTGCTCACCGTGCTGGCCGAGGAGGACCCCTCGGCGATGTGCAGGGCCGTCGACCGCTGGGCGCGCGACGAGCGGCCCGCACGCCGCGCGGCAGCCGTGGCCTACGGACTGCGGGCCGCACCGCACGCCCGTGACGTGACCGACCGCACCCTGCTGCGGTACGCGGCCCTCGCCCTGCTGTTGCGCACCGCCGACCGGCCCCTGCACGGCGGCGCGCTCGCCCTCCTCGTCCAAGACCCGAACAGCAGGGACCGCCACCTCCCGCGGGCCCTGGAACACTTCGCGGCCGGTGACCCGCACCTCCCGCCGAGCGCGCTGACCGGCGCCCTCGCCTCCCACCCGGAGCCCGTCCTCGAAGCGTTCCGCGCGAGGCTCGCACACACGGACGCGCGCGAGACGCTGCACACCCTCGCCGACGCCACCACACCCGCCCTGGCCCCCCGCGTCGCCGCGCTCCTGCGGACGGCGGTGGAACAGCGGCCGGACCTCGCGGGCGAGCTGGCCGCGTACACGGGCCGTCGCCTGGCCCGGGAGACGGTCGACCACGACGTGCTCCTGCCGTTGCTCGCCGGCCTGCTGGAGGGCGGCCCGCAGCCGTTGCTCGCCGCCCTCGCCGGTGTCCTCGCCGAGCCCGGCACCCCCGCCTCCCGGCCCTTGCGCCGCGAACTGCTGGATCCGCTCCTCACCCGCGCACCCGACCCCGCCGTCCTGGCCGCGGTGCTGGGCGCCGCGGCCCGCTGCTCCGGTGCCACCGCGCGTGAGCTCGTCCACCGCACCGGTCTGCTCCTCGTCCGCACCCCCGACGGCGCCGCCCACTTCGACAGCGGTCTGGTCGATCTGGGGCGGCGGGTGCCCGGCTTCGCCGCCGCCCTGGCCCACTGGCTGGCGGACGCGCCCCAGGAGTGGGCCGCCGTGGTGGGCCCCGGCACCCGCCGGACGATCGAGGACCTGGCGGGCGCGGGCATCCCCGCCTGAGCCGCCGTCGGCCGTGCCGGGCGTGGTGGGCCGTGCCAGTCGGTGGACCCCGTCACAGCACCCATGCCGATGCGGGCCGACGGCGGTCGGCATGGCACCCTTAGACCTGCGCGGAAGAAGTCCACGGACTCGGCTCGACAAGGTTTCGACAAGGAGCAGGCACAGTGCAACGCTGGCGTGGCTTGGAGGACATCCCCCAGGACTGGGGGCGCAGCGTCGTCACCATCGGCTCCTACGACGGAGTCCATCGCGGACACCAGTTGATCATCCGACATGCCGTGGGCCGGGCCCGGGAACTGGGCGTCCCCGCGGTCGTCGTCACCTTCGACCCGCACCCCAGCGAGGTGGTCCGCCCCGGCAGCCACCCGCCGCTGCTCTCCCCGCACCACCGCCGCGCCGAGCTCATGGCCGAGCTGGGGGTGGACGCGGTCCTGATCCTCCCGTTCACCACGGAGTTCTCGAAGCTGTCACCGGCCGAATTCGTGGGGAAGGTCCTGGTCGACAGGCTGCACGCCAAAGCGGTCGTCGAGGGCCCCAACTTCCGCTTCGGCCACCGGGCCGCGGGCACCGTGGAATTCCTCGCCGAGCAGGGCAAGGTCTACGACTTCGAGGTCGAGGTCGTCGACCTGTACGTCACCGGCGAGGCGGGCGGCGGCGAGCCGTTCTCCTCCACGCTCACCCGCCGCCTGATCGCCGAGGGCGACGTCGAGGGCGCCGCCGAGATCCTGGGCCGCCCGCACCGGGTGGAGGGCGTGGTCGTCCGCGGCGCCCAGCGCGGTCGCGAACTGGGCTTCCCCACGGCCAACGTCGAGACGCTCCCGCACACCGCGATCCCCGCCGACGGCGTCTACGCGGGCTGGCTGCACGCCCAGGGCGAGGCCATGCCGGCCGCGATCTCCGTCGGTACCAACCCGCAGTTCGACGGCACCGAGCGCACGGTCGAGGCCTACGCCATCGACCGCGTCGGCCTGGACCTCTACGGCCTCCACGTCGCTGTCGACTTCCTCGCCTTCGTCCGCGGCCAGGCCAGGTTCGACACGCTGGAGGACCTGATGGAGCAGATGGCCGCGGACGTCAGGCGCTGCACGGACCTGGTGGCCGCCGCCGGGAAGGCGTAGCCCCCGGGCGGCGCGGCCTTCGGTCAGGCTTCGCCCGCGCGGGCCCAGTGGCAGGCCACCTGGCCGCCCGCCCCGCCGCCCCCGCCGTCGAGGATCTCCAGGTCCTGGGTCCGGCACGCGTCCGCCACGCCCGCCCGGCCCGCCTCGCCGCCGAGCAGGATCTGGCAGCGCGCGTGGAACCGGCAGCCCCCGGGGACCCGGGCCGGGTCCGGGGGCTCGCCCGTGAGGACCACCGGGTCGCCCGGCGCCTCCGGGAGCACCGACAACAGGGCCTGGGTGTAGGGGTGCCGGGGCGCGGTCAGCACCTGCTCCACCGCCCCGGTCTCCACGATCCGGCCGAGATACATCACCGCGACCCGGTCGGCGATGTTCCAGGCCAGCCCCAGGTCGTGCGTGACCACCAGCGCGGACAGGCCCAGTTCGGTGCGCAGCCGGAGCAGCAGCGCCAGGATCTCGCCGCGTACGGAGGCGTCCAGCGAGGCCACCGGCTCGTCGGCGACGAGGAGTTCGGGCTCCAGGACCAGCGCACCCGCGATCACCACCCGCTGACGCTGCCCGCCGGACAGCTCGTGCGGGTACCGCAGGAAGAAGCGCTCCGGTGGCCGCAGCCCGGCCCGGGACAGGGCTCCCGCGACCGCCGCCCGCTCGTCGCCGCGGTAACCGTGGATGCGCAGCCCCTCGGCCACCGCGTCGTACACCGTGTGCCGGGGATTGAGCGAGCCGCTCGGATCCTGCAGCACCAGCTGGACCCGCTTGCGGTACGCCTTGAGGGAACGGCTGGAACGGTCCAGCGGCCGCCCGTCGAAGGCGACGCGCCCCGCGGTCGGCTCGACCAGGCCCAGCAGGGCACGGGCCAGTGTCGTCTTGCCGCAGCCCGACTCACCCACCAGGGCGACGATCTCACCGGGCCGGATGTCGAGATCGACGCCGTCCACCGCGCGAGCGGGCGGGGCGCCGTTCCGGCCGGGGAAGACGACGTGGACACCCTGGGCGCTCAGCAGGGGCGGCGTGCCGGTGAAGTCGGGGGGGCAGGGGACAACAGCGGGGGAGGCCGTCATGGGGTGGTACGCCTCACTTCCTCCAGGGGGCCGGGTTCCTGCGGACCGGGTTCCTGCGGTTCGGATTCCTGCGGTTCGGGTTCGTGTCGTTCGGGCTCGTGGTCCCGTGTGCTCTCGGACGTGTCCTCCGCGACGACCCGTACACAGGCCGCCCGCCGCCGAGGCCCCGCCGGCCGCAGCGCCTGGTCCTCGATCGCGCAGGACTCCAGGGCCACCGGGCAGCGCGGGTGGAAGGTGCACCCGGCCGGCAGCGCCGACGGGTCCGGCGGGTCGCCCGCCAGCCCCCGCGGAGCGAAGCGGGACACCGGGTCGCCGATACGGGGGAACGCCGCCGACAGCGCACGGGCGTAGGGATGCCGGGCGGCCTCGTGGACCTGTCCGGCCGGGCCCTCTTCCACCACCCGTCCCGCGTACATCACCGCGAGCCGGTCACAGGTGTCGGCGAGGACCGCCAGATCATGACTGATCATGATCAGCCCCACGTCCTGGTCCGCGACCAGCTGCTCGATGAGCCGCAGGATCTGCGCCTGGATCATCACGTCGAGCGCGGTGGTCGGCTCGTCCGCGATGATCAGCCGCGGATCGCAGGCCAGCGCCATCGCGATCATGACGCGTTGGCGCTGTCCGCCGGACAGCTCGTGCGGATGGTCCGTCGCGCGGGCGGCTGGGAGACCGACGTGCTCCAGCAGCTCACCGGCCTTCTTCCGCGCCTCGGCCGGGGTCGCCCTCCGGTGCAGCAGGATCGGCTCGGCGATCTGGTCGCCGATGCGGTGGACGGGGTTGAGGGAGTGCATCGCGCCCTGGAACACGATCGAGGCCCCGGCCCAGCGGACCGCCCGTACCCGGCCCCACTTCATGGCCAGGACGTCCTCGCCGTCCAACAGGATCTCCCCACCGGTCCGCGTTCCGGCCGGTAGCAGCCGCAGCAGCGCGAGCGCGAGCGTGGACTTGCCGCAGCCCGACTCCCCGGCGATGCCCAGCTTCTGGCCGGCCTCCAGACGCAGGTCCACCCCGCGTACCGCGGCGGCCCCGCCCGCGTAGGTCACCGTCAGGTCCCTGACGTCGAGCAGACTCAACGGGACACCCCCAGCCTGGGGTTGAGGACGGACTCCACGGCCCGCCCGCAGAGTGTGAACGCCAGCGCCACCACGGCGATGGCGATGCCCGGCGGCACCAGGTACCACCAGCGGCCGGCGCTGACCGCGCCCGCCTCCCGCGCGTCCTGCAGCAGCCCGCCCCACGACACCACTGTCGGATCACCGAGCCCCAGGAACGCCAGGGTCGCCTCGGCGAGGATCGCCGCGGAGATGATCAGGGTCGTCTGGGCCAGCACCAGCGGCATCACGTTGGGCAGCACATGGCGCGACATCACATGCCAGTGCCCACCGCCCAGCGCCCGCGCGCGTTCGATGTACGGCCGGGTCTCCACCGCCAGGGTCTGCGCGCGCACCAGCCGGGCCGTCGTCGGCCAGGTCGTCACCCCGATCGCCACCACGATGGTGACGAGCGAGCGGGACATCACGGTGGCCAGCGCGATCGCCAGCACCAGGGTGGGCATCACCAGGAACCAGTCGGTGACGCGCATCATCACCGTCGCGTACCAGCCCCGGAAATGCCCCGCCGTCACGCCGATCAGGGTGCCGATCGCCACCGACAGCACGGCGGCGAGCAGCCCCACCAGCAGTGACACCCGCGCCCCCCAGATCACCAGACCGAGCAGGTTCCGCCCGAACTGGTCGGTGCCGAAGGGGAACTCCGTGCTCGGGCTCTCCATCGGGCTGCCCGGAGCGTCCGTCACGTTGTCCACGTCGGAGCCGACCAGCAGGGGAGCGGCCAGCGCGAGCAGTGCGAAGAGCAGGAGCGCCGCCAGGCCGAAGACGCCGGCCCGGTGGGTGCGGTACTGCCGCCAGAAACGTGCGGCCGAGTCCCGGCGCCGTCGCCACGCGAGCGCGCGCGGACCTGTGACCGCCTGCTCCTTGCCCGCTGCGGCCGCGAGCGTGTCCGGAGGCGTGCCCGGGGGTGTTCCGGCGCCGCCCGTGGTGCTTCCCGCGGACGGTTTCCCTGTCGTGCCGTTGTCGGTCGTCATCGGCCCACCCGGGGGTCGAGCAGCGGATAGATCAGATCGGCCAGCGTGTTCATCACGATCACCGCGGCGGCGAACACGAAGAACAGTCCCTGCACCAGCGGCAGATCGGGCACGCTCAGTGCCTGGTAGAACAGCCCGCCGAGCCCCGGCCAGGAGAACACCGTCTCCACCAGGATCACACCGGCCACCGTCCGGCCGAGGTTGATGAAGATCAGCGTCACCGTCGGCAGCAGCGCGTTGGGCACCGCGTGTCTGCGCCGTACGAGATCGTCGCGCAGTCCCTTGGCGCGCGCGGTGGTCAGATAGTCGTTGCCCATCTCGTCCAGCAGTGCCGACCGGGTCACCAGCAGCGTCTGCCCGTACTCCACCGCGACCAGCGTCAGCACGGGCAGCACCAGATGGTGCGCCACGTCCAGGACTTGGGCGAAGCCCTCCTCGCCGCCCGACTCCATGCCACCGGTGGGGAACAGCCCCGGAACCGGACCGATGCCCACCGACAGCGTGATGATCAGCAGCAGCCCGAGCCAGAAGGACGGGATGGAGTACAGCGTCAGAGCCAGCCCCGTGTGGATCCGGTCCCCGAGCCGCCCGTGCCGCCACGCCGACCGGGTGCCGAGCACGATGCCGAGCGCCGTGTAGAGGACGAAGGCGGTACCGGTGAGCAGCAGCGTGTTCGGCAACGCCTCGGTGATCTTGTCGATCACCGGTGCGTTGAACTGGTACGACGTTCCCAGGTCCCCGGTGAGCGCCTTGCCGCAGTAGTCGGTGAACTGCTGCCACAACGGTAGGTCCAGCCCGAACTCACTTCGGTAGGCGGCCAGTTGCTCGGCCGACACCTGACGTCCGCCGGTCATGAACTTCACCGGGTCGCCGGGGATCAGCCGGAAGAGGAAGAAACTGGTGACGAGGACGGCCAGGAGGGACACGGCCGCACCGGCCACCTTGCCCGCCACGTACCGCAGGTACGCGGTGGTGGTGCGGGTGCGCGGCCCGCGGGCCGCCGGTCCGTCCTTCGCCGGACCGGCGGTCTGCGTGCCCTCGACCGGAGCGGATGTCGCGTCGGCGGTCATGAGTACCCGTCGCCCGCCCTACTCGCGGTCCTCGGCGGTGGCCCGCCGCCGCATCGCCACGAACACCCCCAGCCCGACGAGGACGACGGCACCCGCGGCGATCCCGACGGCCACACCCGTCGACGACCCGTCCTCGGAGGCCTCACCGGAGCTCGCCGGTACCGCGGACCACCAACTCCAGTAGCCGTCCTGGCCGTAGAGGTTGCCGGCCTTCTTCGGCATCGTGGTGATCGATTCGATCTGGTCGGTGCGGTACGCCTCGACCGCGTTCGGATACGCCATGACGTTCATGTACCCGAGGTCGTACAGCCGTGACTCCATCTGCCGGACGATGTTCGCCCGTTCGGCGGGGTCGTACTCGACCAACTGCTGGGCGTACAGCTCGTCGTATTTCTTGTCGCAGATGAAGTTGTCGGTCGCGCCGGTGTCCTTCGGGGT
This sequence comes from Streptomyces sp. NPDC050388, assembly GCF_040655635.1. Classification (NCBI taxonomy): domain Bacteria; kingdom Bacillati; phylum Actinomycetota; class Actinomycetes; order Kitasatosporales; family Streptomycetaceae; genus Streptomyces; species Streptomyces sp. NPDC050388. The sequence goes on along the minus strand of NZ_JBFAKH010000090.1, from coordinate 3,834 downwards.
CGCCGGAAGCGCCCCGCAGGTGTGGATCGACAGGACGAAGTCGGGGTCGGGGTTGACCGACCAGCCGTCGAAGGCCAGGTCGTACTCGCCGGCGAGCCATGGATCGGTCACGTTGTCCAGGCAGTTGAGCGTGACCCCGATGCCGAGGTCGCCCCACCACTCCTCGAGGTACTTGCCGATGGCCTTGTCGTTCGGGTCGGTGGCGTGGCACAGGACCCGGTAGTTCAGCGGCTTGCCGTCCTTGCCGACCCGTTTGCCGTCAGCGTTCTTCTCGTAGCCCGCCTGATCGAGCAGTCGGGCCGCCTCCGCCGGGTCGTACGCCAGCTCCTGGTCGGCCGACGGCTCCCAGAAGTACTGCTCGTACCGCGGCGGGATGTAGCCCGAGCCCATCTCCGCGTGGCCCTGGAACACCTTGTCGATGATGGTCTTCCGGTCCACCGCCCTGAACAGCGCGTTGCGGACCCGCTGGTCCAGCAGTGAAGGGTGCCCGTCCCCCATCTTCTCGCCGTTCCTGGCCTTCGCACCCGGATTGGTGGCGAGGGCGTAGAAGCGGCGGCCGGGCGCGTCGTTGACCTTGATGTTCTTCTCGTTCCGGAGTGAGGCCGCCTGCGCCGGCGTCAGGGACGGCGATCCGGCGACGAACGACACCTCACCCTTGCGCAGCGCGGACACCGCCGCGTCCTGGTCCTTGTAGTACCGGAAGAGCAACTCGTCGAACTTCGGCGCCCCGCGCCAGAAGTCCTTGTTGGGCACCAGCCGCACATAGCTGTCGGGCTTGTAGTCGGTGAGGACGAACGGCCCGTTGCCGACGATCGGGAAGTCCTTGTCGTTGTTGAACTTCGAGAAGTCGTCGACCTCCTCCCACACGTGCTTGGGCACGATCGGCACGTCCAGCGCCGTCATGGTGGCCTGCGGCTTCTTCAGCCGGATGACCAGCTCGGTCGGGCTCGGCGCGGTGACCTTCTCGAAGCTGGCGACGAAGCTGCCGTTGGCCGTGGCCGCGGCCTCGTCGGTCATCATCGTGTTGAACGTCCACGCCGCGTCCTCGGCGGTGGCCTGCTGCCCGTCCGACCACGTGGAGTCGGAGCGGATGGTGTACGTCCACGTCAACTTGTCCGGGGACGACTTCCACTCGGTGGCCAGGCCCGGGATGACACGGTTGTCCTCGGGGTCGTAGTTGGTCAGGTACTCGTAGGTGAGCCGGTGAATGCTCGTACTGAGCAGCCGCACCGCGAGGAACGGGCTGAGCGAGTCGACGCTCTGCGCCACCGCGACGGTCAGCGTCTGCTTCCCGTCGTCGGCCGCCCGGGCCTGCCGCGGCGCCGGGTCGAGCGGGGTCGCGAGCCCGGCGGTGAGGGCGAGCGCGGCCGCACCGGCCGCCGTGGCGAGCCGGACCCGGCGTGGAACGCCGCTCCCTGCCCGTGGTCTGGACCGTGGCCCGGTGCCCGGACGTCCGGTCTCGTGTTGACCGCCGTACTGATCGTTCGTGTCCATAGGGTCGCTGACCTCGCGTCATCACTCGCACGGGTAGGACGGGTTGATCAGGTGAGTGGTGAGTGTCTATCAGCGGTGTCTGGCGGTCGTCAACGGTACGCACACCCCATGTGGCCTGCGGAAACAACGAACTGACGAGCATTTCGCGCCCATTGGTGGAGACCACTGAAGCGCTCCTGGCCAGCGACTGAAGCCGCGCCGCGCCCCGGATGCGGGAGAGCCCGCATCCGGGGGCGAACGGTGCGGGCCGGAAACGGAATCGGCCCCTCGAAAGGGGCCGATCGGGTGATATCCCCTACTGCTGCGGGGGCGGTGCCTGTGGGGGAGGAGTCTGCCCCCCGTCGTGCTGGTCCGGGTGGCCGGGCGGGCCCGGGTACGGATAACCGTAGCCGGGCTGGGGGTACGGCTGGCCGGGAGCGGCCTGCGGGTATGCCGGGCCGGGCGGTGCGGGGGGCTGGGGGTGGCCCTGCTGCGGATGGGGCTGGCCGGGCTGACCGGGAGGGGCGTACGGCTGGCCCGGCTGCGGCTGCTGGGGGTACGGGCCCGGCTGTCCGGGGTACGGCTGGCCCGGGATGTACTGGTTCGGGATGTGCTGGTTCGGGATGTGCTGGCCCGGCAGCGGCGGGGCGGCGACCGGCGGCGGGTTGCCGTCGGAGGTCCACAGGCCGTGCGACTGCTGGTGCCGGACGAAGTCCTCGGCGACCATCGACGCGAGGTTGAAATACGCCTCCCGCACCTTCGGCCGCATCATGTCGAGATCGACCTCCGCGCCGGCGGCCAGATGCTCGTCGAACGGTACGACGATCACGCCCCGGCAGCGGGTCTGGAAGTGCGACACGATGTCGTCGACCTTGATCATCTTTCCGGTCTCGCGCACACCCGAGATGACCGTGAGCGACCGCGAGACGAGATCCGCGTACCCATGGGCCGACAGCCAGTCCAGCGTCGTGCTGGCGCTGCTCGCGCCGTCCACGGAGGGTGTCGAGATGATGATGAGTTGATCGGCCAGGTCCAGCACCCCGCGCATGGCGCTGTAGAGCAGACCCGTACCGGAGTCGGTGAGGATGATCGGGTACTGCTTGCCCAGAACGTCGATGGCCCGCCGGTAGTCCTCGTCGTTGAAGGTCGTCGAGACGGCAGGGTCGACGTCGTTGGCGATGATCTCCAGGCCGGAGGGGGCCTGGGAGGTGAACCGCCGGATGTCCATGTACGAGTTGAGGTGGGGGATCGCCTGCACCAGGTCACGGATGGTGGCCCCGGTCTCCCGCCGCACCCGGCGGCCGAGCGTACCGGCGTCGGGGTTGGCGTCGATCGCGAGGATCTTGTCCTGCCGCTCACTGGCGAGGGTGGCGCCGAGCGCGGTGGTCGTGGTCGTCTTGCCGACACCGCCCTTGAGACTGATCACGGCGATCCGGTAGCAGGACAGCACCGGCGTACGGATCAGCTCCAGCTTCCGCTGCCGCTCGGCCTCCTCCTTCTTGCCACCCAGCTTGAAACGCGATCCGCCCGCAGCCGGCCGAGTGCTCTTCGCCTTCTGCTTCTTGCTGTTGAGCAGCCGGTCCGACGACAGTTCCACGGCCGCGGTGTAACCGAGCGGCGCGGCACCGGGGTTGGTCTGCTGCCGCTGGTCGTGCTGGATCGGCTGCGGCCAGGCGGCCCCGGCGCGGGGATCGACGGGCGGCTGCGGCGGCTGACCAGCGTGCGGGGGCTGGGGCTGGGGCTGCTGGAGAGGGAACCCCTGCTGGGTGGCCTGCGGCTGCTGCGGTACGGCCTGCGGCTGCTGGGGCTGCGGCGGTACGGGCTGCTGGGGCTGTGCCTGCGGCGGTACGGGCTGTCGCGGAGGCGCCTGCTGCGCCGGCGGTTGCTGCGGGAAGCCGTAACCGCCCGGCTGGGCCGGGGGAGTCGGGGCGACCGGCACGGGACCGGCGGGCGGGAACCCGTAACCGGCGGGGGCGCCGGGAGCGGGAACGCCCGGCTGGGGGAAACCGTATCCAGCCTGCGGAGCGGGCGGGGTCGGCGTCTGGCGCTGCTGTGGCGTCGGCCCGTCCGGCGCGTTCCAGGCGGCGGGCGCGGGCTGCGGCGCCTGCGGCTGGAACGGCTGCTGCTGCGCGGGTACTTCCGCGTCCGCGGGCTGTGCCGGCGCCGGCGCGGGGGCCGCTGCGGGGGCCTGCGGCGGCTGCGCGGGCCATTGGCTCGCAGGTGCCGGGGCAGTGGGGTACGGCGGGGGCGGCGCCACCGGTGGCGGGCCGCTTCGACGTCAGCGCGGTCTTCGACGAGGACCTGGACGACGACCTCGACGACGACAGGGACGACGACCTCGAGGTCCGGCAGGTGCGGATC
>NZ_JBFAKH010000089.1:0-28041 GCF_040655635.1 Streptomyces sp. NPDC050388 | reverse complement strand
AAACGCCCGGTTACATTCCGAACCCGGAAGCTAAGCCCCAGAGCGCCGATGGTACTGCAGGGGGGACCCTGTGGGAGAGTAGGACGCCGCCGAACTTCTTTTAGAGCTCTGACTCTCGGGCATGCAACCCGAGAGTCAGAGCTTTTTTGTGTTGAGGTAGGGTCAGTGAGCATCATTGGTACGTTTCCCACAGGAGGCCCCCGGGTGGAGGTCCAGGAGACGCGCGTCCAGACGGACCGTGTCCTCACCATCCCGAACATCCTCAGCATGGCGCGCCTTCTCGGCGTGCCTCTCTTCCTGTGGTTGATCCTCAGGCCTGAGTTCGGCGGCCCGAAGAGTGACGGCTGGGCGCTTCTGGTGCTCGCTCTGAGCGGTGTCAGTGACTACCTGGACGGCAAACTCGCGCGACGGTGGAATCAGATCAGCAGTCTCGGTCGGCTTCTTGATCCCGCGGCCGACCGGCTCTACATTCTGTCGACTCTGCTCGGACTCACCTGGCGCGAGATTCTTCCGCTCTGGTTGACGGCCGTACTGCTGGCACGTGAGCTGGTTCTGCTGGTGATGGTGGGTGTCCTCCGGCGGCACGGCTATCCGCCGCCGCAGGTGAACTTCCTCGGGAAGGCGGCCACCTTCAACCTGATGTATGCCTTCCCCCTGCTGCTGCTCAGCGACGGTAGCGGTTGGATCTCGTCACTTGCTGCTGTTTTCGGATGGGCGTTCGCTGGATGGGGTACAACGCTGTACTGGTGGGCAGGAGTCCTCTATGTGGTCCAAGTCCGCCGCTTGGTGCGTGCGGACGCCATGGCCGGCTGAACTCGCTGACTGGCACGCGCAGAGTGGCGCGATGGCCCGCAGTGGAAACGTGCGGGACAATCTTGGTGGGTGAAGTCGGCTAGACCGTCGTCTCTTAGAGGAGGGCGCTTCCGACATGAAGGCCGTCGTGATGGCCGGAGGCGAAGGCACACGCCTTCGCCCCATGACCTCAAGTATGCCCAAGCCGCTCCTGCCAGTGGCCAATCAGCCGATCATGGAGCACGTTCTGCGGCTGCTCAAAAAGCATGGGCTCAACGAAACGGTTGTGACCGTCCAGTTCCTGGCATCGCTCGTCAAGAACTATTTCGGTGACGGCGAGGAGCTCGGAATGGAGCTCACCTATGCCAATGAGGAGAAGCCACTCGGTACCGCGGGAAGCGTCAAGAACGCCGAGGAGGCATTGAAGGACGACACCTTCCTTGTCATTTCCGGCGATGCTCTGACAGATTTCGACCTCACCGAGCTGATCAATTTCCACAAGGAAAAGGGAGCCCTGGTCACGGTCTGTCTGACCCGGGTGCCCAATCCGCTGGAATTCGGTATCACCATCGTGGACGAGCAGGGGAAGGTCGAGCGTTTCCTGGAGAAGCCGACCTGGGGGCAGGTCTTCTCCGACACGGTGAACACCGGGATCTACGTCATGGAGCCCGAGGTCTTCGACTATGTCGAGCCGGATGTGCCCGTCGACTGGTCCGGTGACGTCTTCCCACAGTTGATGAAGGAGGGCAAACCCGTCTACGGCTTTGTCGCCGAAGGCTACTGGGAAGATGTCGGCACCCATGAGAGCTACGTGAAGGCGCAGGCCGACGTCCTGGAGGGCAAGGTCGACGTCGATATCGACGGTTTCGAGATCTCGCCGGGCGTATGGGTGGCCGAGGGCGCCGAAGTACATCCCGACGCGGTCTTGCGCGGTCCGCTCTACATCGGTGACTACGCCAAGGTCGAGGCCGGCGCCGAGATCCGCGAGCACACGATCGTGGGGTCCAACGTCGTCGTGAAGAGCGGGGCCTTCCTGCACAGGGCCGTCGTCCACGACAATGTGTACGTCGGTCCGCACAGCAACCTGCGGGGTTGTGTCCTCGGCAGGAACACCGACGTCATGCGCGCGGCGCGGATCGAGGACGGCGCCGTCATCGGCGACGAATGCCTGATCGGCGAGGAATCGATCGTCCAAGGAAATGTGCGGGTCTACCCGTTCAAGACGATCGAGGCGGGAGCCTTCGTCAACACCTCGGTCATCTGGGAGTCCAGGGGACAGGCGCATCTATTTGGAGCCCGTGGGGTCTCGGGAATCCTGAACGTCGAGATCACCCCGGAACTCGCCGTGCGGCTGGCCGGCGCCTACGCGACGACGTTGAAGAAGGGATCGACGGTCACCACGGCCCGGGACCACTCCCGTGGTGCCCGCGCCCTGAAGCGTGCGGTCATCTCCGCGTTGCAGGCCAGCGCCATCGACGTACGGGACCTGGAGAACGTACCGTTGCCCGTGGCCCGGCAGCAGACCGCGCGGGGCAGCGCGGGCGGCATCATGATCCGCACCACACTCGGGGTGCCCGACTCGGTCGACATCATGTTCTTCGACGGGCAGGGTGCCGACCTCTCGCAAGGCAGCCAGCGCAAACTGGACCGGGTGTTCGCGCGGCAGGAGTACCGGCGTGCGTTTCCGGGAGAGATCGGCGATCTGCACTTCCCGGCGAGTGTCTTCGACTCGTACACCGGATCACTGCTGCGGAACGTCGACATCACGGGAATCGCGGAGTCCGGGCTGAAGGTCGTCGTGGACGCGTCGAACGGCAGTGCGGGGCTCGTTCTGCCGAGTCTGCTCGGCAAACTCGGTGTCGACTCGCTGACCATCAACCCCGGCCTGAACGAGTCCAGGCCGACCGAGACGGCCGATATGCGGCGCTCGGGACTGGTGCGGCTCGGTGAGATGGTGGCGTCCTCCGGTGCCGCGTTCGGTGTGCGATTCGACCCCGTCGGCGAGCGGCTGTCCCTGGTCGACGAGAAGGGGAGGATCATCGAGGACGACCGGGCGCTGCTCGTCCTGCTCGACCTCATCGCGGCCGAGCGGCGCAGCGGCAGGGTCGCGCTTCCCGTGACCACCACCAGGATCGCCGAACAGGTGGCTGCTTATCACGGCACGCAGGTGGAGTGGACGACCACCTCGCCCGACGACCTGACGCGCGTGGGCGGGGAGGAGGGGACGATCTTCGGCGGTGACGGCAAGGGCGGTTTCATCGTTCCGGAGTTCAGCCGGGTCTACGACGGTACCGCGGCCTTCGTCCGGCTCATCGGTCTGGTGGCGAGGACTCAGCTCACGCTCAGCCAGATCGACGCGCGGATCCCGCGCGCGCACGTGATCAAGCGTGATCTGGCGACTCCGTGGGCCGTCAAGGGGCTGGTGATGCGGCGGGTCGTCGAGGAGGCCGGTGAACGCTTCGTGGACACCACAGACGGTGTACGCGTGGTGGAGCCCGACGGTCGCTGGGTGATGGTGCTGCCCGACCCTGCCGAGGCGGTCACCCACCTGTGGGCGGAGGGACCCGACGACGCCTCCGCCCAGGCCCTGCTCGACGAGTGGGCGGCCGTCGTGGACAGCGCGGGACGATAGGCGGGACGGCAGAACCAGCGGTACACGTGCGTGCCGGACAAGTGTCCCCAAGGGGGCCTGTCCGGCACGCCGGTAGGGTCGTTCGGAGGTAGTGGCCGTGGCGTGCGACGATGTGCGGCATGCCGCAGCAACCCCCCGTTCGGAGCACACCCCAGCGGCCTCCGCGCCCGGACGCGTCCATGTCGTTGCTCACCAATGTGATGGACCACAGCCTCGACGAGGGATACGCCGAGGCCGCCGCGCGGAAGCAGGCCGACGGCAGCGGCGGTATGCCGAAGACCCTCAGGGCGAAACTGGGGCTCGCCGGTGGTCTGGTGCTCGCCGCCCTGGTCGTGACCGTGGGAGCCGCGCAGGCCAGGGTGGCGGCCCCCGTCGTCGCCAAGGAGCGCGAGGAACTGATCGACAGGATCGACCGCGAGACCGAGGCGGCGGACAAGCTCAAGGACGGCGTCGACGCACTCCGTGACGATGTGGGCGCACGGCAGCGCGAGGCACTCAAGCACAGTGGTGAGGGCGACCGTACCGAGCTGGTGGGCGTCCTGGCGGGTGCCGTCGCGGTGCACGGGCCCGGAGTGAAGCTCGTGGTGAACGACGCCAAGGACACGAGCGTCGGCGGGGACGGCGACGCTCGGTCCACCTCCGGGTTCTCCGACACCGGGCGGGTCCGCGACCGTGATATGCAACGTGTGGTCAACGGCCTGTGGGAGTCCGGCGCCGAGGCCGTCTCGATCAATGGGCAGCGGCTGACCGCTCTGTCTGCGATCAGGGCCGCGGGAGACGCGATACTGGTCGACAACAGGCCGCTGGTACCGCCGTACACGGTGCTCGCGGTGGGGGAAGGTCAGCAGCTGAGCAGCCGGTTCCAGAACAGTGCGGACGGGCTGTATCTGCAGGCCCTGGAGGAGAGCTACGACATCCGCACCGAACTTTCGGTGGAGGGCGACCTCCGGCTGCCCGCCGCGCCGAGTGTGATCGTACGAACCGCACAACCGATAACCGAGACGACACCTGCAACTGAGAAGGGCATATCGTGATCGCCGTACTGGGCCTCGTCGTGGGAGTCGTGGCCGGCCTGTTGGTCCGGCCCGAGGTTCCGGCGGTCGTCGAGCCTTATCTGCCGATCGCCGTCGTGGCGGCGCTCGACGCCGTCTTCGGCGGGCTGCGGGCCATGCTCGACGGCATCTTCGACGACAAGGTCTTCGTGGTGTCGTTCCTGTCGAACGTGGTGGTGGCCGCGCTGATCGTCTTCCTCGGAGACAAGTTGGGCGTGGGGGCCCAGCTGTCCACCGGGGTCGTGGTCGTCCTCGGCATCCGGATCTTCTCCAACGCCGCGGCGATCCGCCGGCACGTGTTCCGGGCGTGAGGCCGATGAGCGATCACGAGCACGACAGGACGACGCCCGAGCCGGCAGCCGGAGCACCCCCGGTACCCGGACCACGCCCGGCATCCGGTGGCAGTCTCCGCAAGGAACTGCCCGACGAGGTGTCCGCGCCCGCGCCCGCGGTCGAGGACGGGCAGACACCGCCGGAGCCGCCCGGATCCGGTCTGACCGGACGGCAGCGGCTGGTGAAGGGGCTGTGGCCGCCACGGATCACCCGAGCTCAACTCATCGTCGCCGTGCTGCTGTTCGGCCTGGGTTTCGGCCTGGCCGTCCAGGTCGCCTCGAACAGCGAGGGGGACAGTGCCCTGCGCGGCGCCCGTCAGGAAGATCTTGTTCGTATCCTCGATGAACTCGATGACCGCACAGAGCGTCTTGAGGATGAGAAGCAAGGGCTCGAGAAGCAGCGTGACGAGTTGGAGAACAGCTCCGACCAGGCCGAGGAGGCCCGGAGACAGACGGCCGAGAAGGAACGGCAACTCGGCATCCTGGCGGGAACCGTGGCCGCGCAGGGGCCCGGTATCACGTTGGTCATCGAGGACACGAAGGGGATGGTGAAGGCGAACATGCTGCTCGACGCCGTTCAGGAGCTGCGCGCGGCCGGCGCCGAGGCCATTCAGTTGGACGGCGTGCGGGTCGTGGCGGGCACCTACCTGGCCGATTCCGGCAACGGGGTGAGCGTCGACGGGAACAAGATCACTGCTCCCTATCGTTTCAAGGTCATCGGCAAGCCGCAGGACCTCGAGCCGGCGCTCAACATCCCAGGAGGTGTGGTGCAGACTCTCGAGAAGGAACAGGCCACCGCCTCCGTGGAGCGGTCGGCCAAGATCGTCGTGGATGCCTTGCGGCCGGCGAAGCAGCCTGACTACGCTCGGTCGTCCTCCCAGTGAAGCGGGGGTGCATGGAGGGTGATCGGCGAGGGCATGAGGTTGCGGGGGGTCGGCGCACCGAATGGGTGGTGCGTGGTGGAAACTGTCTGGTGGATACGGACGTTGTGAGGATGTCCGGGTCGGCCAATGTGTTCAGTCAGGGTTCGTCCTGCCCCACGGGCGGGTCTGTTTCGGTCAAGGGGAATCGCCCGTGAAGTTGTTTGGGAAGTTGTTCGGCAAGAGCGCACGAGAAGGCCGCGACAGCGAGACTGCCCGGCATCGCGCACAGCCGGAGGCGGAAGGTTCACGTCCGCTGTTCCGGGACCAGGTGGGCGGTCAGGGCGAGGGCGTTGCGGGAGGTCAGGGCGCGTCGTCGGTTGACCCTGCGCAGTCGAGCGGCATAGGTTTCGGGCAACCGTCAACCTCAGGTACGGGTGGAGGGTTCTCCGACCCGTACGCGTCCCAAGCCCCCGGTGGGCAGGAGGATCCGTCCATGTCGGTCCTGGTATGTGCGAGGTGCGGTAACCGCAACCCGGAGAACAGCCGGTTCTGCTCCAACTGTGGAGCTCCGCTCCGGCCCGGAGTCGCCCCGGAGCGTCCCTCCGAGACGACCTCCACCATCTCCATCTCCGGTCTTGAGGCCTACGACGCGGAGGTCACCGGCCAGACGCAGATGCCGATGCTGTCGCCCGAGGCGCAGGCGGCCGTCGACGCGCTGCCGGTGGGCTCGGCACTCCTGGTCGTGCGCCGCGGGCCGAACTCGGGCAGCCGCTTCCTGCTGGACGGTGACCTGACGACGGCCGGTCGGCACCCGCAGAGCGACATCTTCCTGGACGACGTGACGGTCTCGCGTCGACACGTGGAGTTCCGCCGCGGCCAGGACGGTTCCTTCACGGTGGCCGACGTGGGCAGTCTGAACGGCACGTACGTCAACCGTGAGCGGATCGACCAGGTCGGTCTGTCGAACGGTGACGAGGTGCAGATCGGCAAGTACCGGCTGGTGTTCTACGCGAGCCAGCGGGGCTACTGATCCTCCCCGGGTTCCGTCCGGGGCACCCTGACCCCAGGGAAGGTCCATGCTTCACACACCGAGCGGCGGTGCCGGGCACGGCGCCGCCGCCGCGGAAACTGGACTGATGAGCATCGGCACGGTGCTGAACGTGCTGCGCGAGGAGTTCCCCGAAGTCACCATCTCCAAGATCCGCTTTTTGGAGTCGGAGGGGCTCATCGAGCCGCAGCGGACCCCCTCGGGGTATCGCAAGTTCAGCGCGGCGGACGTCGAGCGGCTCGGGCATGTTCTGCGGATGCAGCGGGACCACTATCTGCCGCTCAAGGTGATCCGCGAGCACCTGGCGGCGATGGAGCGCGGCGAGGCCCTCCCGCTGGCGGTGCTGTCCCGGCAGCGGGACGGGGAAGCAGGCCCCGGGCCGTCCGCCGATCCCGCCGCCACGGCGGCCCGGATCGGGCGAGCGCAGCTGCTGGCGGCCGTCGGCATCGACCAGGAGCAGCTCGTGGAGTGGGAGTCGTACGGGCTGCTCGCTCCCGTCGAGGACGAGGTGTACGACGCAGAGGCGGTCACCGTCGCCGGTCTCATCACCGAGTTGGGGCGGTTCGGGATCGAGCCGAGACACCTGAGGGCGATGAAGGCCGCCGCGGAGCGGGAGGCCGGGCTGGTGGACCAGGTCGTCGCCCCGCTCAAACGCCACCGCAACCCGCAGACCAGGGCTCATGCGGAGGCGCGTGCGAAGGAGCTCGCCGGTCTCACGGTGAAGCTGCACACCGCGCTGGTGAGCTCGGCACTCGGGGTGCGGCTGCCCTGAGGGGCACGGATCGGGGGACCGGATCGGCCACCTGATCCCGGCCCGACTACCCAAACGTCCCGGGCACGGCCTAGGGTTGCTGTGTGAACGAGCTCGATGTCGTAGGTGTCCGGGTCGAAATGCCCTCGAACCAACCGATCGTGCTGCTGCGCGAAGTGGGAGGCGACCGGTACCTCCCCATCTGGATCGGGCCGGGGGAGGCGACGGCCATCGCCTTCGCCCAGCAGGGCATGGCTCCGGCGCGCCCGCTGACCCACGACCTCTTCAAGGACGTGCTGGAAGCCGTTGGCCAAGAGCTCACGGAAGTGCGCATCACGGATTTGCGCGAGGGGGTCTTCTACGCGGAGCTGGTCTTCGCCAGCGGCGTGGAGGTGAGTGCCCGGCCGTCCGACGCCATAGCGCTGGCGCTGCGCACGGGGACGCCGATCTACGGCAGTGACACAGTCCTCGACGACGCGGGGATCGCCATCCCGGACGAGCAGGAGGACGAGGTGGAGAAGTTCCGCGAGTTCCTCGACCAGATCTCGCCGGAGGATTTCGGCTCCAGCAGTCAGTGAGCGGCGGTGCCGTCCCGCCGGATTCCCGCTCGGGCCGGCGGTGCGCGAGGGCGTCGCACGGCCCGCGCAGAAGACATTCGGCTAGCCTTTCCCCGCGGTGGGGCACGGGAAACCACTCTTAGGGTGATTATCACTCGGCGTGCCGAGTGTGGCGATCGTTGACGCGCCCTTGGTGACTGCCTACCGTCGAGGAGGCAGGTCGAGGACGGAGGTCGGCGTGAGAAGCACCGGCGACGGTACGGCTGGGGGCGCCCCCGGACACGGTCTCGGGGCGAGCGGTCCGTACCCTCACCCAGGCCCTCAGCTCCGCGCGGGCGGGGCGTATGCCCAACACAGCAGTGCGGCCGATCATGCTCCGCAGCGGCCGGCGGCCGTGCCGAACAGCGGAGGGGCGACGACGTCCATGGTGTCCGAGGAGATCGGCTACCGCGGCCCCACGGCCTGCGCGGCCGCCGGCATCACCTACCGGCAACTGGACTACTGGGCCCGCACGGGACTGGTCGAGCCAAGTGTGCGGCCCGCGCACGGCTCCGGGACACAGCGGCTGTACGGCTTCCGGGACGTCGTCGTCCTGAAGATCGTCAAGCGGTTCCTGGACACCGGCGTGTCGCTGCAGAACATTCGCACCACCGTCCAGCATCTGCGGGAGCGAGGCTTTCGTGACCTGGAGCGCATGACGCTGATGAGCGACGGAGCCACGGTCTACGAGTGCGACACGCCGGATGAGGTCCATGCCCTGCTCCAGGGCGGCCAGGGGATCTTCGGGATCGCCGTCGGTGTGGTGTGGCGGGATGTCGAGAGCGCGCTGTCCCAGTTGCACGGGGAGCGTGTCGACACCGGAGAAACACTGATCGGGCCCAACCCGATGGACGAGCTGGCGCGGCGGCGGAACCGCGCGGTCTGAGCCGTCGGGGCCGGCCGAGCGGCCCGTGCGGTCCGGGGCGGTCGGTGGACGGCCCGTGCGGCAGGGCATTGTCAGTGGCGTAGGGCAGCATCGGAGATGTGAGACCCGCGCCTACCATCCTGCATCTCGACATGGACGCCTTCTTCGCCTCGGTGGAGCAGGCGTCCAAGCCGAGCCTGCGAGGGAAAGCCGTGATCGTGGGCGGGCTCGGGCCGCGCGGAGTGGTCGCCACCGCCTCGTACGAGGCCCGGACCTTCGGCGTGCGTTCCGCGCTGCCCATGGCGCAGGCGCGGCGGCTCGCGCCGAACGCGGCGTATCTCGTGCCGCGCTTCGCGTTCTACCGGTCGATCAGCAACCAGGTGATGGGGCTGCTGCGGGCGCTGTCGCCGCTGGTGGAGCCATTGAGCCTGGACGAGGCGTTCGTGGACCTGGAGGCCGGCGGGGCGGCCTGGGACGAGCGGTCGGCCCGGTTGGCCGGGGCGAAACTGCGCGCGGACATACGGGAGGTCACCGGGCTCACCGGATCCGTCGGGCTCGCCGCCTCCAAGATGCTGGCGAAGATCGCCTCGGAGCAGGCGAAGCCCGACGGGCTGGTGCTCATCGAGCCGGGAAGGGAGCGGGCCCTGCTGGCGCCGCTCCCGGTCCGGACGCTGCCGGGAGTGGGGCCCGCCACCGGTGACCACCTGCGCAGGGCCGGGATCCACACGGTCGGCGAGCTCGCCGAGGCCGGGGAGGACGAGCTGGTGCGGTTGCTCGGCAAGGCACACGGGCACGCGCTGTACGCCATGGCCCTGGCGCGGGACGAACGGCCCGTGGTGGCCGAGCGGGAGACGAAGTCGGTGTCGGTCGAGGACACGTATGACGTGGATATTCACGACCGGGTGCGGGTCGGTACGGAGGTGCGGCGGCTCGCCGATCGCTGTGTGCGCAGGCTGCGGGGAGCGGGGCTGGCGGGACGGACCATCGTGCTGAAGGTGCGGCGCTACGACTTCTCGACGCTCACCCGGTCCGAGACGCTGCGGGGGCCCACGGACGATCCGGCGGTGGTGCGCGAGGCGGCGGCACGGCTGCTGGAATCGGTCGACACGACAGGCGGAGTACGGCTGCTGGGCGTGGGGGTCAGCGGACTCGCGGACTACACCCAGGAGGACTTGTTCGCACAGGCGGCGGGGGACCGGGCGGAGGAGTCGCCGGGCGAGGAGGACCGGGTGACCGCACCCATGGGGGAAGAACAGCAGACGAGCACGGAGCGGCGCTGGCCGGCCGGGCACGACGTACGGCACACCGAGTACGGGCACGGGTGGGTGCAGGGCAGCGGCCTGGGCCGGGTCACGGTCCGGTTCGAGACGCCCGACTCGGCGGTGGGACGGGTGAAGACCTTCCGCACCGACGACCCGGCCCTGCAACCGGCGGATCCGCTGCCACTGGTGGATCCAAGCCCCGGGGAGGGCGAGAGACCGCGGGACGGCGCGGAGACGGGCGACGGCTCGGGGGCGAGTCCCGGTGTCGTGGGCCCGGGGCCCTCGCAGGCGTGAGTGGGCTTCGTGCTCCCGGCTCCGGGGGCCGTCAGGCCGGGCGGTCGTCGCGGTCGGCGAGCTTGCCGAAGTCGCGGTCCGGAAGCGGGGGAGGCGCGGAGACGTCCAGACCGTAGTGGTGGTAGAGCTGGAGCTCCTGCTCCGGGGAGAGGTGGCGGCCCACGCCGAAGTCGGGAGCGTCCTTGATCAGGGCGCGTTCGAAGGGTATGTGGAGGCTGCCGTCGATCAGCTCGCTCGGCTCCAGGGGGACGAAGGCGTCCCTGCTGAACAAGCCGGTGCGTATCGCCGCCCACTCGGGTACGCCGGTGGCGTCGTCGAGATAGACCTCGTCGATGGTGCCGATCCGGGTTCCGTTGCGGTCGAACGCCTTGCGGCCGATCAGGTTGCGCGGATCGATGTCGGTCTGCACGGGCCCTCCACTGGTCGCAATCCGCAATCACTCGTCAGCACTACGAAACGGCACAATTGGTCCGGCGGCCACTCGAAGGACCGGGGGTTGCCCTCGCTGGTACGCTGACAGCGGCTGCTGACCCCGTGCGGGAGAGTCCTCCGGACACCACCGGAGGGCGCCGAAGGAGCAAATCCTCCCCGGAAACTCTCAGGCCCACGTACCGCATGGACGAGGTCACTCTGGAAAGCAGGGCGGGTGTCGACGGCTCCCGCTCTCACCGACGGTGAAAGCCGGGCGCCCTGCGGCGGTCCGGTGAAGCTCTCAGGTTGAGATGACAGAGGGGGAGGCCGTCCGGGCACCCGCCATGGTGCCCCTCGAAGGTCGTCAGACCAGGAGGCCTCCGCAATGACCGCCCACCGCATTCCCCTCTCCGAGCTCGAACAGGGAACGCCCTTCGAGCAGCGCCACATCGGCCCCGACCACGAGGCCCGCGCCAAAATGCTCGCGCAGGTCGGCTACGGCTCGCTCGACGAGCTGACGGCTGCGGCGGTCCCGGATGTGATCAAGAACGCCGACGCGCTCGACCTGCCGGGCGCCCGGACCGAGCCCGAGGTACTGGCCGAGCTCCGGTCGCTGGCCGACCGCAACGAGGTGCTCGGCTCCATGATCGGGCTCGGGTACTACGGGACCTTCACGCCCCCCGTCATCCTGCGCAACGTGATGGAGAACCCCGCCTGGTACACGGCCTACACGCCGTACCAGCCGGAGATCTCGCAGGGGCGGCTCGAGGCACTGCTGAACTTCCAGACCATGGTCGCCGAACTGACCGGCCTGCCGACCTCCGGGGCCTCACTGCTCGACGAGGGCACGGCCGCCGCCGAGGCGATGGCGCTGTCGCGTCGCATGGGCAAGAACAAGAACGGTCTGTTCCTGGTCGACGCGGACGCACTGCCGCAGACGATCGCCGTGATCGAGACCCGTGCCGAGCCGACCGGTGTCGAGGTCGTCGTCGCCGACCTGAGCGAGGGCATCCCCGCCGAGATCGCCGAGCGCGGGATCAACGGCGTGCTGATCCAGTACCCGGGCGCCTCCGGAGCCGTACGCGACATCAAGCCGGTGATCGACCGGGCGCACGAGTTGGGCGCGCTGGTCACCGTCGCCGCCGATCTGCTCGCCCTCACGCTGCTGACGTCGCCCGGCGAACTCGGCGCGGACATCGCGGTTGGCACGACACAGCGCTTCGGTGTGCCCATGGGCTTCGGCGGGCCGCACGCCGGATACATGGCCGTGCACGAGAAGATGGCGCGCAGCCTGCCCGGACGGCTCGTCGGTGTCTCCGTCGACGCGGACGGCCACCAGGCCTACCGGCTCGCGCTCCAGACCCGTGAGCAGCACATCCGCCGTGAGAAGGCCACCAGCAACATCTGTACCGCTCAGGTGCTGCTCGCCGTGATGGCCGGGATGTACGCCGTCTACCACGGTCCCGAAGGACTGCGGACCATCGCGTGGCGCACCCACCGTTACGCGACCGTCCTCGCCGAAGGGCTCCGGGCCGGCGGCGTGGAGATCGTCCACAGCTCCTACTTCGACACGCTGACCGTGCGGGTCCCGGGCCGGGGTGCCGAGGTCGTCGCCGCCGCGCGGGACAACGGCGTCAACCTGCTCCTCGTCGACGCCGACCACGTCTCGATCGCCTGCGACGAGACCACCACACGGGCCCGGCTCGCCGCCGTGTGGAACGCCTTCGGGGTCGAGGCCGACGTCGAGAGCCTGGACGCGGCAGCGCCCGACACCCTGCCGGACGCCCTGCTGCGCACCGACGAGTACCTGACGCACCCCGTCTTCCACCAGCACCGCTCCGAGACCGCGATGCTGCGCTACCTGCGGCGGCTCGCCGACCGTGACTACGCGCTGGACCGCGGGATGATTCCGCTGGGCTCCTGCACCATGAAGCTCAACGCGACCACGGAGATGGAGCCGATCACCTGGCCCGAGTTCGGGCAGCTGCACCCCTTCGCGCCGGCCGAGCAGGCCCAGGGCTACCTCACGCTCATCCACGAACTGGAGGAGCGTCTCGCCGAGGTCACCGGCTACGACAAGGTGAGCCTCCAGCCCAACGCGGGTTCCCAGGGCGAACTGGCCGGGCTGCTCGCCGTGCGCGGCTACCACCGGGCCAACGGCGACGAGCAGCGCACCGTCTGCCTCATCCCGTCCTCCGCGCACGGCACCAACGCGGCCAGCGCCGTCATGGCCGGGATGAAGGTCGTCGTCGTGAAGACCGCCGAGGACGGCGAGGTCGACATCGACGACCTGCGGGCGAAGATCGAGCAGTACCGCGACGAGCTGTCGGTGCTGATGATCACCTACCCGTCGACGCACGGTGTGTTCGAGGAGCACGTCGCCGAGATCTGCGCGGCGGTGCACGAGGCCGGCGGCCAGGTGTACGTGGACGGCGCGAACCTCAACGCGCTGGTCGGGCTGGCCAAGCCCGGGCACTTCGGCGGCGACGTCTCGCACCTGAACCTGCACAAGACCTTCTGCATCCCGCACGGTGGCGGCGGTCCCGGCGTCGGCCCGGTCGGGGTGCGGTCGCACCTGGCGTCGTACCTGCCGAACCACCCGCTCCAGCCCGGGGCCGGGCCGGAGACGGGGATCGGTCCGGTCTCGGCTGCCCCGTGGGGCTCCGCGGGCATCCTGCCCATCTCGTGGGCGTACGTCCGGCTCATGGGCGGCGAGGGGCTCAAGCGGGCCACCCAGGTGGCGGTGCTCAGCGCCAACTACATCGCCAAGCGCCTCGAACCGCACTACCCGGTGCTCTACACCGGCCCCGGCGGGCTGGTCGCGCACGAGTGCATCATCGACCTGCGCCCGCTGACCAAGGCGACCGGCGTGAGCGTGGACGACGTGGCCAAGCGACTGATCGACTACGGCTTCCACGCGCCGACGATGTCGTTCCCGGTGGCGGGAACGCTGATGATCGAGCCGACCGAGTCCGAGGACCTGGCCGAACTCGACCGGTTCTGCGAGACGATGATCGCGATTCGCGCGGAGATCGAGAAGGTCGGTTCCGGCGAGTGGCCCGTGGACGACAACCCGCTGCGCAACGCCCCGCACACCGCCGCCGCGCTCGGCACGGAGTGGCAGCACCCGTACAGCCGTGAGGAGGCCGTCTTCCCGACCGGTGTGAGCGCGGCCGACAAGTACTGGCCGCCGGTGCGCCGTGTCGACCAGGCCTTCGGCGACCGCAACCTGGTGTGCTCCTGCCCGCCGCTGGACGCGTACGACGACTGACGCGGAGGGCCCGGTCACCGGGACGGAGGAGCCGAAGGGCTCTGCTCCGGCCGTACGGCCGGAGCAGAGCCCTTCGGCGTGCCGCTTCCGTCAGACGCGGTCGATATGGACGTTTGTCGACTTCACGCGGGCGGTGGCCTCCATGCCGACCTCCAGTCCGAGCTCCTCGACGGCCTCGCGGGTCAGCAGCGAGACCAGACGGTGCGGGCCCGCCTGGATCTCGACCTGGGCCGCCACGTCGCCGAGCTTGATCGCGGTGACGATGCCGGGGAAGGCGTTGCGGGCCGAGGTGTACGGCGTGCCCTCCTCGGTGGCGCCGGCCTTCGCGAGGTCGACGGAGAACGCGGCCAGGTCCCGCCCGTCGATGAGCCGCCGTCCGCCTTCGTCGCGATGGGTGGTGAGCCGGCCCGCGTCCGCCCAGCGTCGGGCGGTGTCCGGGCTGACGCCGAGCAGCCGCGCTGCCTGGCCGATCGTGTAGGACTGCATGCCGATCACGATAGGCGGCGAGCGGAGCCGGACGGGACGGGGCCACCGGCGGATGTGACGTGAGACCGCCGTCCCCGGTGGGTGCCGACGGGGCTCAGAGGCGCTGCGCAGGAACCGCCCTGCTCGCCCGTACGACCAAGCCCGTGCCCGGCTCCACGCGGGGCGAGTCCGGCTGTTCGTCGCCGGGCGGACCCCGGACGGGGTTTTCCTCCGCGGGCGGGCACGGATCCGCCCGGTGGAGTTCAGGCGGTGGTCATCACCGCGGTGCCCCCGGGACGCTGCGGGGCGATGCTCCTGCCGTCGGGCAGGAGTTCACCGGTGTCCTCGAAGAGCACGACACCGTTGCACAGCAGGCTCCAGCCCTGCTCCGGGTGGTGCGCCACGACACGGGCGGACTCCCGGTCGGCGGATTCGGCTGAGGGGCACGGTGACGGATGCTGGCACATGGATGGGATCTTTCGCTCTGTTGTGACCTGTGGGTTGGTTGTTGTCTCTGTTGCGCGGCGTGGAACCTCGTTCATGGCCGCCCCCCGTTGTCATAGGTCGGTCGGAAACAAGTGTTGCCCTCCGGACGGCGATCCGCAGGGATTTCGCAGCACCGCCCCTCACAGGTCGATGACGCGTCACCCGCGCGGACGGTTCACCTCAACTGCACTGTCACTTCGGGTGGTTCCACATGGCCGGATGAGGCTAGTCCGAGGGTTCGGAGTGCTCGGGCCCGCTCGGGCCGGGGGCTCGGCGCACGCGTGTGCCCCGCCGCGGGGATCGGGCGGCGGGGCACGGGGTGGTCGTGCGGGAGCGGCGGGGCGTGACGCGCGTGACGCGCGTCGGTCAGGCGGGTGAGCCGAGCAGGCGGCTGGGCGTCACCCGGTGGGTCAGCACCGGGAGGAGTTCCGCGACCAGGTGCGGGCGGTGGGCCGCGATGCCGGGCGGCGCGGGGGCGAGCGGGACGAGCAGGTCGGTGGCGGCGGGGTGGCCGGCGGCACCGTCCGCGGTGCGGTCGCCGTGCAGCCAGAGGGTCAGCATGTAGAGGCCGGGCACCGACAACAGCCGGGGCTGGTACGGCTGCGGCAGGGACTCGGCCTGGCGCAGGGCCAGTTCGGTGGAGGCGATGTACGGGCCCTCGAAGAAGCGGGAGAAGGTCCAGCCGTCGGGGGTGAGTACGGTGTCGGCCGCGGCCACCGCCCGGTCGCCGCAGCGGATCAGGAAGCGCCAGCCGGCCAGTCGCGTCGCGGACACGCCTTCGGCGGTGGTCCGGTCCAGGACGTGCACGGGCAGCGGCAGTTCGGGCGAGACCGGTCCCTGGGCACCGAGGAGGGAGGGGGTCCGGGCCTCGCTGACCGCGGTGGAGGAGGAGAGCGCGGTCAGGACGGAACGCAGTGCGGGCGCGGGGGCCGGGGGGACATGCAGGGGCATGGTGGGTCGCCTCTCATTCGAAGGCACGGTGGCGCGAGGGCGGGGCGGACGACGCTGTCAGCTCACGAAGGGTCGGAAGGCAGGGGCCGGGGTCTGAGCGCGAGAGGTGGGGGTGAGGACTGCCGCACGTCACCTCGAGGCTGGATCACTCGACCGTGGGCGCCAACCTTCTGCCCTGTCCACAGAGTTTATATGACGCGTGTTCGGGCTGTGTTTCCGCTAGCTTTTTTCGCCCCGTTGAACAAGGGCACTTCCGGTCGATGAAATGGGGGAATCATCCCGATTCCGAACCGGGTGCACAGCGGTGACCTCGATAAACGGTCGTTAAGCGGTAGGCCTATTGTCGTCGGCGTTTTTCACGAGTCCGTCGTCGCGTTGTTGCGTGCCATTCCGGCCATGCCGCGTGAATGTGCCAGTGGTCACATTCGACCAGCGTAGCGGTCGACAGACCGGTTGGGGGCGTTATCGATCGCATCCACGGGGCATCCTCCCCTGTGGACCGGGACCCCGGCGGCCGATCATCGGACCGCCCAGCCGAGGAGGGACGCTTCGATGGGGGAGAAGGTGGTGGCAGGCGGGTTCGACCTGTCCGATCGCCAGCGCTACCGCGACAAGCTCCGCAGGTGCCTGACAGGCTTGGAGCGACTCCTGGCGGAGAAGCGGTTCGACCGCCCCAAGAACCTCGTGGGGCTGGAGATCGAATTGAATCTCACGGGCGCCGACGGCATGCCTAAAATGTTGAACGGGCAAGTCCTCGAACGGATCGCGAGCCGGGACTTCCAGACAGAGCTCGCCATGTTCAACCTGGAAGTCAACATAGCTCCACATCGTTTGGACGGGCGGGTATTCGACCGGCTCGCCGAGGAACTGCGCACCTCACTCGCGTACGCCGACCGGAAAGCCGCCGAGGTGGACGCCGAGATCGTGATGATCGGTATTCTGCCGACGCTGGACCGCGACGACCTCGTCTCCTCGAATCTCTCCGAAGTCGACCGCTACACCCTGCTCAACGACCAGATCGTGGCCGCCCGCGGGGAGGACTTCAGCCTCGACATCGACGGGGTGGAACACCTCAGCTGCACCTCCAAGTCCATCGCGCCCGAGGCCGCCTGCACCTCGGTGCAGCTGCACCTCCAGGTCACTCCGGCCCGCTTCGCCGACGTGTGGAACGCGGCCCAGGCGGTCGCTGCCGCCCAGATCGCCGTCGGCGCCAACTCGCCCTTCCTGTTCGGCCGCGAGCTGTGGCGCGAGTCCAGGCCGCCGCTGTTCCAGCAGTCCACCGACACCCGGCCGCCCGAGCTGCAGGCACAGGGCGTACGGCCGCGCACCTGGTTCGGGGAGCGCTGGGTCACCTCGGCGTTCGACCTCTTCGAGGAGAATCTGCGCTACTACCCGGCTCTCCTGCCCATCTGCGACGACGAGGACCCGCTCGACGTGCTGGACAAGGACGGCACCCCCACGCTCGCCGAACTCGTCCTGCACAACGGCACGGTCTACCGCTGGAACCGTCCGGTCTACGGCGTCGCCGACGGCGTCCCCCACCTGCGGGTGGAGAACCGGGTCCTGCCCGCCGGGCCCACCGTCGTCGACGTCGTCGCCAACGCGGCGTTCTACTACGGCCTGGTCCGCGCCCTCGCGGAGGACAGCCGCCCGGTGTGGACCCGGCTGCCCTTCGAGGCCGCCGCCGCCAACTTCGACGCCGCCTGCAGGCACGGCATCGAAGCCCGCCTCACCTGGCCCCGGCGCGGGCGCTACGGCGGTACGGCCGAAGTGGACGCGGTCACCCTCGTACGCGACGAGCTGCTGCCGCTGGCCGAGGCGGGACTGGACGCGTGGGGCATCGAGCCCGCGGACCGGGACCTGTACCTGGGCGTGATCGAGGAGCGCTGCCGGCGCCGGCAGAACGGCGCGAGCTGGCAGGCCGCGACCTTCCACCGGGCCCTGGACGGCGGCCTGAGCCGGGAGGCGGCGCTGGCCGCCACCACCCGGCGCTACCGCGAGCTGATGCTGAAGGGCGATCCGGTCCACACCTGGCCCGTCGGCCTCCCGGACCCGGTACCTGCGCCCTGACACCGGGGCGGGGCCGCCGAGGACCACCCGTCGGGCCGTCGGACGCTGCCCTCATACTGATCGCACGGATCGGTGATGTGGAGGCAGCTGTGCAGGCGGAGGCGGGCCCGCGGGCCGATGAGCATCCTCAGCGACGGCTCACGCGGACGATGCTCCGCGACGAGACGCTGCTCGTGCTCGCGGTGTCGCTCGGCGCGAGCGGAGTCTCCGCGCTGATCAGTTTCATCGGTTCGGTCACCCGGCCGGGCGGCCTGAAGGACCAGGCGGCCACCCTCAACGCCTCGGCCGCACCGGGCCGTCCCTGGCTCGACCTGGCCTGGCAGCTCTTCGGGATCACCACCGCGCTCGTTCCCGTCGCGCTCGTCGCCCACTTCCTGCTGCGCGAAGGCGCGGGACTGCGCGCCCTCGGGTTCGACCGCACCCGGCCCTGGTCCGACCTCGGCCGCGGAGCGGCGGTCGCGGCGGTCATCGGCAGCAGCGGCATCGCCTTCTACCTGGCCGCGCGCGGGCTCGGCTTCAACCTCACCGTGGTGCCCGAGGCGCTGCCCGAGGTGTGGTGGAAGTTCCCCGTGCTGATCCTCTCGGCACTGCAGAACTCGATCCTCGAGGAGGTCATCGTCCTCGCGTACCTGCTGCGCCGGCTCGATCAGTTGGGCTGGACACCGGGCGCCGCGATGGCGGGGAGTTCGGTGCTGCGCGGTTCGTACCACCTCTACCAGGGCATCGGCGGTTTCGTCGGCAACATGGTCATGGGCGTGGTGTTCGTGTACCTCTACCGCCGCTGGGGCCGGGTGGGGCCCCTGGTGGTCGCGCACACGCTGCTCGACATCGGTGCGTTCGTGGGGTACGCGCTGCTCGCGGGCAAGGTGGGCTGGCTGCCCACGGCCTGAACGACCCGGAGACCGGGAAGAGGCGTACCGGCCGTGCCGGTACGCCCCTTCGCCGTTCCGGCACCCGGTCAGGCCAGGAGTTCGCCCTCGATGACCGTCACCGCCCGCCCGCCCAGCAAGGTGCGCTCGCCGCACAGCTCCGTACGGACGCGGCCGGAGCGGGGCGAGGCCTGGAGGCCGGTGAGGCCGGGGCGTCCGAGACGCTCGGACCAGTAGGGGGCCAGCGCGGTGTGGGCGCTGCCGGTGACGGGGTCCTCGTCGATGCCGAGGTTCGGGAAGAAGCAGCGGGAGACGAAGTCGTAGTCCCCGGACGGGTCCGCTGCGCGGGCGGTGGCGATGACGCCGCGCTCGGAGTGGGTGCCGAGGGCCTTCAGATCGGGCCGCAGGGAGTGGACGGTCCGCTCGTCGGCGACCTCGACCAGCAGGTCTCCGACGTTCGGGCCGGTGTCGAAGGCCGTGAGCGGTTCGGTGCCCAGTGCGTCGGCGACCCCCGCGGGGATGTCGAGCCGGGTGAGCGGTGCCGTGGGGAAGTCGAGGGTCACGGAGCCGTCCTCGGCCGGCGTCGCGACGAGGACACCGCTGAGGGTGGCGAACCGGACGGACCCCTCGTGGGCGCCGGTGGTGTGCAGGACGTGCGCGGTGGCCAGGGTCGCGTGGCCGCACATCGCGACCTCGGTGGCGGGGGTGAACCAGCGCAGCGCCCAGTCGGCCGTGCCGCCCGCGGGCAGCGGGTGCGCGAAGGCGGTTTCGGCGTGGTTGACCTCCAGGGCGACGTTCTGGAGCCAGGTGTCGTCCGGGAACGCCTCCGTGTCCAGGAGCAGGACCCCGGCGGGATTGCCGGAGAAGGGCCGGTCTGTGAAGGCGTCGACGATTCGAATGCGCATGCCCTGACGGTACGGGCCGAGCAAAGTCGCAGACCAAGGCCAATTCAGGCGCGTTGGACCGGCCGTACGGGTCCCTCTGCCCGGCAACGGGCGGTCGAGGGGGTTGTCCAGCGAAACTCATCGATATATCGTTGAGATATCGCGACAGGTCAACGATGGAATGGAGAGTGGTTGCGATGCGTACCCATGGTCGCGAGCACGGTCAGGGCGGCCCGCGGGGCGTCCGGAGCGACTTCGAGCGGCTGCGGGCCGCGTTCGGGCCCTTCGGCCCCTCGGGACCCGGCGGTCACGGTGGCCCCGGCTTCGGTCCGGGTTTCGGGCACGGCCCCTGGGGCGGTGGCCGAGGGCGTGGCGGCCCGAGGGGGAGGGCGCGGCGCGGTGACGTGCGGGCCTCGATCCTCGCCCTGCTGAAGGATCGCCCGATGCACGGCTACGAGATGATCCAGGAGATCGCCGAGCGCAGTGGCGGGGCGTGGAAGCCCAGCCCCGGCTCGGTGTACCCCAACCTGCAGCTGCTGGAGGACGAAGGGCTGATCGCCAGCGAGTCCGAGGGCGGCAAGAAGCTGTTCGCGCTCACCGACACCGGTCGCACGGCGGCCGAGGAGGGCCCGGAGGCACCTTGGGAAGAGGCCTCGCGCGGGGTCGACTGGGAGGCGCTGAGCGAGATCCGGCAGGCCGGGTTCGGTCTGATGGAGGCCTTCGGGCAGGTCTGGAAGACCGGCAGCAAGGAGCAGCGGGAGAAGGCGCTCACCGTCATCAACGAAGCCCGCAAGAAGCTGTACCTGATCCTCGCCGACGACGACTGAGGACGGGTGCGCGGCCCTGAGGAAAACTGAGGGAGCCACCGTCCAGCAGGTGAGACAGGAGCCATGGGGATGACGCTCCTGTCGACGCCTGACATCATGTGCCGGTGTCTACCTCTGTCAGCACCCGGAACACCCTGGGCACCCGTGGGAAAGGCGTGGGGCTCGGCCTCGCGCTGTTGTCCGCGGTGGCCTTCGGCGGCTCCGGTGTCGCCGCCAAGCCGCTGATCGAGGCGGGACTGGACCCGCTGCACGTCGTCTGGCTGCGGGTGACGGGCGCGGCCCTGGTCCTGCTGCCGCTGGCGGTGCGCCACCGGGGGCTGCTGCGCAGTCATCCGGCGCTGCTCGCGGGGTTCGGACTGTTCGCCGTCGCCGGCGTCCAGGCCTGCTACTTCGCGGCCATCTCCCGCATCCCCGTCGGCGTCGCACTGCTCGTCGAGTATCTCGCGCCCGCGCTCGTCCTCGGCTGGGTGCGGTTCGTCCAACGGCGGCCGGTGACCCGGGCGGCGGCGGTCGGTGTGGTCCTGGCGGTGGGCGGACTGGCCTGCGTCGTGGAGGTGTGGTCGGGCCTCGGCTTCGACGTCCTCGGATTGGCGCTCGCGCTCGGCGCCGCCTGCTGTCAGGTCGGGTACTTCGTCCTGTCCGACCAGGGCAGCGACCACGGCGACCGGGCGCCGGACCCGCTCGGGGTGATCGCCTACGGTCTGCTCGTCGGCGCCGCCGTACTCACCCTCGTCGCCCGTCCGTGGTCCATGGACTGGTCGGTGCTCGGCGGCAACGCGAGCATGGACGGCACCCCGGTCGCGGCCTTCGTGCTGCTGGCCTGGATCGTCCTCGTCGCCACGGTCGTCGCGTACGGCACCGGAGTGCTCTCGGTGCGGCGGCTCTCGCCGCAGGTCGCGGGGGTCGTGGCCTGCCTCGAAGCGGTCATCGCCACCGTGCTGGCTTGGGTTCTCCTCGGCGAACACCTGTCGGCGCCGCAGCTCGTGGGCGGTGCGGTGGTGCTGGCGGGCGCGTTCATCGCCCAGTCCTCCGCGCCGGCCAGGAACTCCGAGGGGCCGGTGGCGAGCGGAGGGCCCGAAAGGGAATTGTCCACGCCCGGAACTGCCGCCTAAGGTGCTGATCATGCATGCGCGCGCACTCGTCCTTCCGCCTCCCGCCGCCTGAGGCGGGTCCACAGCTCCCTCCGCCCGGTGCGCCGCCGGGCCGTGCGGTGCAGCCCGCAGACGCGGTCCGCGGACCCCGTCGGCCCGGCTCGACCCGGGCCTGATCCGGGGCTTCCTTCCTTTCGCGCAGTGCGCGCACCGCCGTGAGTGGTGCGTACCCGCGCGTATCTGTGTGCACCTGCGGAGAGAACACGTGTCGAACGCCGTATCCGGCCTGCCCGTCGGGCGAGGTCTGCTCTATCTGATCGTCGCCGGTGTCGCCTGGGGCACCGCCGGCGCTGCCGCGTCGCTGGTCTACCGGGCCAGTGACATGGGCCCGGTCGCCCTCTCCTTCTGGCGCTGTGCGGCCGGACTCGTACTGCTGCTCGGGGCCCGGGCACTGCTCCCGCGCACCCGGACCGTGCCCGAGCCCCTGGGCCGCAGGGTGTGGCGGGCCGTGGCCACCGGAGTCGCGCTCGGCGTGTTCCAGACGGCCTACTTCGCCGCCGTCGCCGCCACCGGACTCGCCGTGGCCACCGTCGTCACCCTCGGCGCGGGACCCGTTCTGATGGCGCTCGGCGCACGGCTGCTCCTGGGGGAGCGGCTCGGCCGGGGCGGGAGCGCCGCCGTCGCCGGGGCGCTCGCCGGGCTCGTCGTCCTCGTCCTCGGTGGCGGGGAGGCGGTCGTGGACCTGTGGGGCGTGCTGCTCGCGCTCCTGGCCGCGGCGGGCTACTCGGCGATGACGCTGCTCACCCGCTGGTGGGGGCGGGACGGCGGGCTGGACGCCTCCGGCGCGACGGTCGGGGCGTTCGCCGTCACGAGTGTGCTGCTGCTGCCGTTCGCCGCGGTCGAAGGGCTGGTCCCGCACACGGGCGACCCGGGTCTGCTGCTGTGCCTCGTGGCGTACGTCGCAGCGGTCCCGACCGCTCTCGCCTACGGCCTGTACTTCGCGGGCGCGGCCGTCGTACGGTCGGCCACCGTGTCCGTGATCATGCTGCTGGAGCCGGTGAGCGCGGCGGTGCTCGCCGTCGCCCTGCTCGGGGAACGGCTCACCTCGGCCACGCTGGTCGGCACCCTGCTGATGCTGGGCGCGGTCGCGGGGCTCGCGGTGGGCGAGGCACGGCTCGCCCGGGCCCGCAGGACGGAGGACGACGCGGTACCGGCGTGATGGCGGGCCCCGGGCCCCCGTGCGGCGCGGTCGCGGGGTGGCCGGATCACAGGGTCGCCAGATACTCCGGCAGCTGCGTGCCGGGGGCCAGACCGGGGTTGGCGAGCGGGGTGCCGTAGCCGAGGCTCAGGGGGACGATGCCCGCCCAGTGGGGGAGAGCGAGGTCCTCCGGCTCGTCGTTGACGCCGCCGGTGCGGAGCTTGGCGGAGACCTCGGTCAGGTCGAGACGGATCACCGCGGTGGCGGCCAGCTCCTTCTTGTTGGCCGGGCGGGAGTCGGCGGCGCGGCCGGGGACCACCTGATCTACCAGGGCGTCCAGCGACCGCCGCTTCTCCTCGGGGTCGGACACGTCGTGCGCGAGGCCGTGCACCACCACGGAGCGGTAGTTGAGCGAGTGGTGGAAGGCGGAGCGGGCCAGCACCAGCCCGTCCACATGGGTGACGGTCAGGCAGACCGGGAGGCCGGACTCGGCCCCGCCCGCCGCGCGCAGCGGGCGCGAGCCCGTCGAACCGTGCACGTAGAGCCGCTCGCCGACCCGGGCGTACAGCGTGGGCAGCACCACCGGCGCGCCGTCGCGGACGAAACCGAGGTGGCAGACGTACCCCTCGTCGAGTATCGCGTGCACCAGCTCCTTGTCGTACGCGGCGCGGTGGGGGGAGCGGGTGGGGACGGTGCGCTCGGTGGACGGGTAGCTGGTGGCGGGCTGCTGCGGCGGCAGGGTTCCCTGCATGGCGTTCTCCATTGCACTAGTGCATAATCTGCTTTGTGCTAGGAGAGTATCGGATCAGTGGGCGGCGCTCAGCGGAGATTTCGGCGAGCATTGAGCGCGCGGTGGGTGAAGGGGACCTCAGGCCGGGTGAACTTCTGCCCCCGATGCGGGAGTTGGCGGAGCAGCTCGGGGTGAATCCCAATACCGTCGCGTCCGCGTACCGGACCCTGCGCGAGCGCGGGGTGATCGAGACCGCGGGTCGGCGGGGGAGCCGGGTGCGGCCCAAACCGGCCACGACGGCGCGCGACTTCATCCGGGTGGAGGTGCCGCCGGGCGTACGGGACGTGTCCGACGGCAACCCGGATCCCGCGCTGCTGCCCCCGCTGGCCGAGGCGTTCGCCGCCGCGGCCGGGCAGGGGGACCGGGAGCCGGTGCTCTACGGGCACGCTCCCGTGGAGCCCGGACTGACGCGGCACGCACGCGCCTGGCTGGACGCCGACGGCGTTCCCGACGGCCCCGTCGCCGTCGCCTCCGGTGCCCTGGACGCCGTGGAGCGGGTGCTCGCGGCCCACCTCAAGCAGGGGGACGCGGTCGCCGTGGAGGACCCGGGATGGGGAAGCGTGCTGGACCTCGTCCCGGCGCTCGGGCTGCGGACCGTCCCGGTCGGCGTCGACGACGAGGGGCCGCTCCCCGATGACGTACGGCGTGCGCTGAGGGGCGGGGCGCGTGCGCTGATCGTGACGGACCGGGCGCAGAACCCGACCGGGGCCGCACTGAGCGCAACGCGCGCGCGTGCCCTGCGGGCGGTGCTCGCGGACCACCCGGAGACGCTGCTGATCGAGGACGACCACGGTCACCACATCGTCGACCTGCCCCTGCACCCCCTCGCCGGCCCCACCCGTAGCTGGGCCTTCGTGCGTTCGGCGGCCAAGGCGTACGGCCCTGACCTACGGCTCGCCGTGCTCACCGGGGACGCGGTCACCCTCGACCGGGTGCGCGGGCGGCAACGGCTCGGGCCGGGCTGGGTCAGCCGCACCGTCCAGCGCGCGGTGCTCCGGTTGTGGACCGGCGGTGCGGTGGACCCGGGCGCGGTGGCGGCGGAGTACGGGCGGCGCCGGGACGCCCTGATCGAGGCGTTGGCCCGGCAGGGGGTCACGGCGCACGGGCGCAGCGGTATGAACGTGTGGGTGCCGGTGCCGGACGAGACCGGCGCCGTCGCACGACTGCTGCACGCGGGCTGGGCGGTGGCCCCCGGCGCCCGCTTCCGGATGAGCACACCCCCGGGCATCCGCATCACCGTGTCGACGCTCACGGGGGACGAGATCGGCCCCCTGAGCGAGGCGGTCACCGCGGCGATCGGACCGGGCACACCGGAGTCCAGGACGTACGCATAGGACCTCTCGCAGAGGACCTCGCGTACGGACGACTCCTCAGGTCAGCCCACCTGGCGAGCGCCCAGTTTGCGGAAGTCCCAGGACACGATCTTCTCCGGGGTCAGCCGCATCCAGGCGTGCCGACCGTCGTGCGGCATCTCGTCCAGGCCGAAGTTCTTGCGCGCGAACAGGGTCTCGGGAACGTCGAGTTCGGCGAGGAGTTCGCCGGTGCGCGGTATCTCGCCCACGAACTCCATCCGCCCGGACAGCTCCGCACCGCGCAGTTCGTCGTACTCCTCGCCGGTGTCCACCACGATCGCCACCCGCGGGTCCCGGCGCAGCTCGGCCCAGCGCTTGGAGCGCACCACGGAGTACAGCCACAGTGAGACGCCGTCCCAGGCGAACCAGAGCGTGCTCACATGCGGCGCGCCGTCGGCCGACACCGTGGCGACCCGACAGGTGCGCTGAACGGTGAGGAAGTCGTCCAGCTCGCCCGGCGTCATCATGATCTTCCGGCCCCGGCGCTGCGTGGCGGTCATGCGGTCCCTCTTTTCTCACATGGGCCAGGCTCACGCGAGCCTGATCGAGTCCCCGCTGACGGTGATCTCCACGGACGGCAGCGGCGCGGTCGCCGGGCCGCCCTGCACACTGCCGTCGGTGATCGAGAAGTTACTGTTGTGGCAAGGGCAGTTGATGACTCCGTCGGCGACGCTCTTCACCGCACACCCCTGGTGGGTGCAGGTCGCCGAGAACGCCTTGAACTCGCCCGCCGTCGGCTGGGTCACCACCACCTTGCTGTCGGCGAAGACCTTCCCGCCGCCCTCGGGGATGTCGGCGACCGCGGCGAGCTCGGCCCCGGCCGCGTTGCCGCCGCCCGAACCTCCGCTGCTCGTCTCGTTGTTGTCCTGTGGGCTGCTGGACGCGCCGGAGCCCGCGGACGAGTCGGAGGCGTCGTCGGAGCCTCCGCAGGCGGTCAGCGCGACGGCGAGGCCTGCCGCTCCGGCCGCCGCCACGACGGTACGACGGGCAGGCCCCGATGCGAGCTGATGCGATGCGCTGGTCATGCGGGTGTGTCCCTTCCGGGGAGGTTGCGTGATCTGGCAAGAGGTACGGTCGGCGGGCCCACGTCGTTCAGGCCGTGCAGAGAGCTTGACCCGCGCCCGGCCGGAGGGGCGTAAGGCACAACTGTCGTTTCGCTGTCGGCGTGACGGGATGTACTGCCGCACGGAGATGAGCACCGCCCACGTCGGCTGTCACGCTCGGTTACTGTGCTCACTTCATGCCGGAGTCCACAAGCGAGGGGCGCGCCACCATCGACGTTGTTCGGCGACGTAGGTCTGCAGGTCGTCGCGCAGGCCGTCGGCGTCCCACCGGCTGTGGGAGAGCAGGTGCTGCAGGCCGTGTGGGGTGGCATGGCCGGCGTGCTCGGCGAGCTGCCAACTGTTCTTGCGGCCTACCGGGCCGAGCAGCCCGCGGACGTAGTCCCGCATCCGCCGACGTGGTTCCACACGGGAGAAGCGTCCACCGATCCGCAGGAAGAGTTCTTCGAGTTCCAGGTCCCAGGCGTTCGTCGGTACGTCGTGGATCACGACAACGGACTGCTCGTGGCGCTGTCATTACATGCGGCGCGGGCACACGTTCGCGGGACGGCCCCGGCAAGACCGTCCCGCGACCACAGCACACCCGCTACACTCCCCGCTGCCAGGCCGTTGACCAGGGAAAATCTAGAAGTCCGGCTGGAGTACTAGCACTCCAGCCGTAGATCGTTATGTGCCCTGGTCTTGGAGCTGTCTGCAAAACCAGGTGGCCTCAACGGACCATCTGGGTAAGGTCGGGCAATGCCCATGCTGAAGCCGCTGCATGCCGGCCACGCCCCGGCGGTCCTGGCCTTCGAGCTGGCGCACCGCGCCTACTTCGCTGCCTCGATCTCCGACCGCGGCGACGACTTCTTCGACCAGTTCACCGACCGGTACAACGCCTCGCTGGCCGAGCAGGAGGCCGGCATCTGCGCCTTCTACGTGCTCGTCGCCGAGGACGGCTCGGTACTCGGCAGGTTCAACCTGTACGACTTGGAGGACGGCACTGCCAGACTCGGCTACCGGGTCGCGGAGCGGGTCGTCGGCCGCGGCGTGGCGACCGCGACCGTCCGGGAGCTGTGCCGGATGGCGACAGCGCGGCACGGCCTGCGCACACTGCGGGCGGCCACCTCCCACGAGAACGCCGCGTCCCAGAAAGTTTTGGCCAAGGCCGGGTTCGTCCCGGTTGGCCCGGCCACCCCGGCCGATCTCGGCGGCAAGTCAGGCACCTGGTACCAGCGCGACCTCCTGCCATAGACCTTGATCTTGCTCGTGGGTCGGCTGCGGGAAGGCTGCGGCCACCGCTGATCATCGGTGTGTGAAGACTAAAGATCTTGCGATGGCCGCAGGTCACAGCACAGACCCTGCCCGCTGGCAGGAAGCGTTCGAGGAGGCCATGGGCCGGATCGCGGGCCGGTTCGCCCGGGTCGAACCCCGGCGCCGGGCCGGGCGGCTGGTGCTGGGCCTGCTGTCGGACCTGCCGCGCAAGAACTGCTGGACGATCGCGGAGTGGGCCGGGGAGGCCGGCCCGCACGGCATGCAGCATCTGCTGTGCCGGGCCGTCCGGGACACCGACGCCGTCCGCGACGACGTGCGCGAATACGTCGTCGAGCACCTCCACGACGAGGCCGCGGTGCTGGTCGTCGACGAGACCGGCGACCTGAAGGAGGGCACCCACACCCTCGCCGTCCAGCGCCAGTACACCGGCACGGCCGGGCAGGATCGAGAACTCCCAGGTCGGGGACTGTAAAACGTTCGGCTCTGGCCCACATTCGGTGGAGACGCTTTGTGGCCACGGTTGCTGACGGTGGAGTACGCAGGTCGGAGGGGTGCTCGCGGTTGCCAGGCGGGA
>NZ_JBFAKH010000088.1:0-28731 GCF_040655635.1 Streptomyces sp. NPDC050388 | reverse complement strand
CCAGGTCATCCGATCGACAGGGGGACACAGTCATGCCGGGCCCGGAGGCCAGCGGCCCTCTTGCAGGACCGCGGAAAACATAACGGGGGGGGAGCTCAGCTCCCGCGTGTGTGCAGGGAGGCCAGATAGGCGTTGTACGCCTGGAGCTCCTTGTCGCCGTCACGGTCCGCGGCGCGGTCGGTGCGCTTGGCGTGCCGCTTCTCCGAGGCGTACCACTGGAAGAGCAGCGCGATCAGCACCAGCACGGACGGGACCTCGCTGAACGCCCAGGCGATACCGCCGGCCGCGTTCTGGTCGGCGAGCGCGTCGATGCCGAGCGAAGCCGGCGGGTTCTGGAACGTGGTGACCATCGGCGTGGACGCCATCATCACCGCGATGCCGAAGAACGCGTGGAACGGCATGCCCGCGAACAGCTCCAGCATCCGCATGAGGTAGCCCGGCCGGTGCGGACCCGGGTCCACGCCCATGATCGGCCAGAAGAAGACCAGACCGACGGCGAGGAAGTGCACCATCATCGCGATGTGCCCCACCTGGGAGCCCATCAGGAAGTCGAACAGCGGGGTGAAGTACAGCCCGTACAGGCTCGCGATGAACATCGGGATGGTGAACACCGGGTGGGTGACGACCTGGATGTAGCGGCTGTGCAGCAGCATCAGCAGCAGCTCGCGCGGCCCCTTGCGCCCGCGTCCCGCCGGCGGCAGCGCGCGCAGCGCGAGCGTGATCGGGGCGCCGAGCAGGATCAGGATGGGGGACACCATGCTGATCATCATGTGCTGCACCATGTGCACGCTGAAGATGACCATGCCGTAGTCGTTCAGCCCGGTGCACATCATGAGCATGATGCTCAGCACGCCGAGGACGAACGAGACGGTCCGTCCCACCGGCCACTTGTCGCCGCGCCGCGTCAGGCGCACCACCGCCCAGCCGTACAACGCCAGCCCCAACAGGCAGGAGACGAGGAAGAACGGCTCGGTCGACCATGCGAGCCCTCGCGCCAGCGTGAACGGCGGCAGATCCATGGTCATGCCGTGCCCGCTGTGATCCATCCGGCGGCTCCTGATTCGTGGGGGTTGTGCGCTGTCTGTCCGCACCAGAGTAGAACCGTCCCCCGCCGCGACTGTGACCGGGGGCGGTTCTGCTCACAGGTGCCGCGGGGGATCCTGGGCTCAGGACGGCCCGGACACCGCGGGAGGTCACAGCTACTACAGGACGAACTCCGCCTCCGCGTAGCGGTCCTCGGGCACCGTCTTCAACGTCTCCACGGCCTCCGCCAGCGACACCGTCACGATGTCCGTTCCGCGCAGCGCCGTCATCATCCCGAACTCCCCGCGGTGCACGGCCTCCACGGCGTGCCAGCCGAAGCGGGTGGCCAGCACCCTGTCGTACGCCGTCGGCGTCCCGCCGCGCTGGGTGTGCCCGAGGATCACCGGACGCGCCTCCTTGCCGAGCCGCGACTCCAGTTCCACGGAGAGCTGCCGCGCGATCCCGGCGAACCGCTCATGGCCGTAGAGGTCCTTGCCGCCCTCGTCGAAGTCCATGGTCCCGGCCTTCGGCTTGGCGCCCTCCGCGGCGACCACGATGGCGAACCGCTTGCCCGCCGAGAACCGCGCACCGACCGTCGCGGTCAGCTCCTCGATGTCGAAGGGTCGCTCGGGCACGACGATCGCGTGGGCGCCGGCCGCCATTCCGGAGTGCAGGGCGATCCAGCCGGTGTGCCGGCCCATGACCTCCACGATGAGCACCCGCTGGTGGGACTCGGCGGTCGTCTTCAGCCGGTCCAGCGCCTCGGTCGCCACCCCGACGGCCGTGTCGAAGCCGAAGGTGACGTCCGTGACGGCGATGTCGTTGTCGATGGTCTTCGGGACGCCCACTATCGGCAGGCCGTGGTCCGACAGCAGCCGGGCCGCCTTCAGCGTGCCCTCACCGCCGATCGGGATGATCGCGTCGAGACCGAGTTCCTGCACGTGGCCCCTGGCCCGCTCCACACCGTCCCGCAGATGCTCGGGACGCACCCGGGAGGAGCCGAGGATGGTGCCGCCGCGGGCGAGGATGCCGCCCACCGCGTCGAGGTCGAGCTTGAGGTAGTCGCACTCCAGGAGGCCCTTCCAGCCGTCCCGGAAGCCGATGACCTCGTCGCCGTGGTCGACGACCGCGCGGTGCACTACGGACCGGATGACGGCGTTCAGACCGGGGCAGTCTCCGCCGGACGTGAGGACACCAATACGCATAGCCCGAAACAACCTTCTCGCCGTGGGCCGGGACCGGACCGCGTCGTCCGGCTCGATCCCCGCCACCCTAGCGGCATCCGGGGGTGGGCCCGCAGCGCGCGTCCGCCTACTGGACGAGCCCGCTCACCTGTGCGGACCAGCCGTCAGACGGGCCGGTGACGCCCCCGCGAACAGCCGGTCCGCACCCCGGTGTCCACGGGCTCGCGGACACCGGGACGCCGACCGGGCGGACGTCGTGGCGCGGGTCCTACGCGGGCTGCTGCGAGGCCGAGATGCGCTCGTTGCGCAGCGCCTCGTACCAGTGGTCGTCGGTCGGCGGCAGCGCGTTGACGTCGAGCGCCAGCTTCAGCAGCAGGTCCGCGATCTGCGGGTTGCGGGCCAGCACCGGACCGTGCATGTACGTGCCGAACACGGTGTCGTTGTAGGCGCCCTCGGTACCGTCCCCCGTGCCGTTGCCGTTGCCGAAGCGCACCCGGGCGAGCGGGCGGGCCGTCGGGCCGAGGTGGGTGACGCCCTGGTGGTTCTCGAAGCCGGTCAGCGGCGGCAGCCCGAGCGGCGCGTCGACGTCCCCCAGCACGTCGCCGACGCACCGGGCGCCCTCGCCGCGCACCGAGACGACGTCGAGCAGGCCGAGGCCGGGCTCCCGCTGGCCGAGGTCGTTGATGAACTCGTGGCCGAGGATCTGGTAGCCGGCGCACACCGAGAACACGATCGCGCCGTTCTCCACCGCCCGGTGCAGTCCGCCGTCCCGGCGCAGCCGCTCGGCCGCGAGCCGCTGCGGACGGTCCTCACCGCCGCCGATCAGATAGATGTCGCCGGAGGTCGGGATCGGCTGGTCGCTGCGCACGTCGAGCCGGGCCACGTCGAGGCCGCGCTGCCGGGCCCGGCGCTCCACGACGAGCACGTTGCCCTGGTCGCCGTAGGTGCTGAGCAGGTCGGGGTAGATCCACACGATCCGCAGACCGTTGTCGCTCATGAAGTCACTGTCCTTGTGAGTACGTCGCGATACGTCGCCGCGTCAGTTGCCGACGCGGCGGCGCAGGTCCTGGAACGCGGTGTAGTTGGCGATGACCTCGATCCGGCCCGGCGGGCACTGCTGCAGCGCCTGGTCGAGGTCGTCGCAGACCTGGAACTGCTGGTTCGCGACCTCGAGCCGCACCGCGAGGTCCAGCTTCCGGTCGCCGAGGACGACGATCGGGTGACCGGTCAGCCGGGTGTAGTCGACGTCCCACAGCCAGGAGGTGTCGGTGCCGTCGGCGGAGCGGGCGTTCACCGAGAGGATCACCGGGGCGGGCGGCGGGTCGATGAGGGAGAACGTCTCCAGCCAGCCCGCGGGGTTCTTGGCGAGCAGCAGCCGCAGGTCACGGCCCTGGTGCTGGACGACGTCATAGCGGCCGGCCACGGCCTGCACCTGGTACATGCGCTCCAGGGCGACCTGCGGCGGCACCCCGAACACGGCGGCGACGGCCGCGGAGCTCGCGGCGTTGGCCTTGTTGGCGCGGCCCGGCAGCTGGAGGTGGATCGGCCAGGCGGAACCGTGCGGGTCGAGGACGTGGTCGCCGGAGAGGGCCCAGGACGGGGTGGGCCGGCGGAAGCCGCACTCGCCGCAGAACCAGTCGTCGCCGGGGCGCTGCATCACACCGCCGCAGGACGGGCACGACCAGGCGTCGTCCTTCCACATCTGGCCCGCGGCGACCCAGATCACATTGGGGGAGGAGGAAGCGGCCCACACCACCAGCGGGTCGTCGCAGTTGGCGACGAGGACCGCCTTGGAGCCGGCCAGGCCCTCGCGCCAGTTCTCCGCGAGCATACGGGTCTC
Source organism: Streptomyces sp. NPDC050388 (assembly GCF_040655635.1). Taxonomy (NCBI): domain Bacteria; kingdom Bacillati; phylum Actinomycetota; class Actinomycetes; order Kitasatosporales; family Streptomycetaceae; genus Streptomyces; species Streptomyces sp. NPDC050388. Next base: position 24,684 of record NZ_JBFAKH010000088.1, on the reverse strand, counting down.
GCCGGCCCGGTCGAGCTGGTCGCGGGAGAGGTTGAGCAGGGCGATGCACTTGGGGTCGGTGTCCCGGGCGACACCGGCGAGGTACTTCTCGTCGACCTCGATGACACCGAACTTCGACTCCGAGCCGCCCGCGAGCGCCGAGGTGATGCCGGCGGGCATGTTGGCGCCGAGGGCGTTGGACACGACCGGTCCCGCGGCGCGCAGGGCCTCCGCGATGAGCCGGGTGGTGGTGGTCTTGCCGTTGGTCGCGGAGACCAGGACGCAGTCCAGGTTCTGCGCGAGCCGGGCGAGGAGATCGGGGTCGAGTTTGAGCGCCACCCGGCCGCCGATCACCGAACCGCTGCCGCGTCCCGCGGCGCGTGATGCCGCTGCGACCGCCTTGCCCGCTGTCACGGCCAGCTTGGCCCGCGGCGTGAGCGGGTCCGAGTTGCCTGCCATCAAGTCTCGATCCTCCTTGCGTACGCGCCGCGCCTGTGGCTGGCGGCCACGTGGTGTGGGCCTCAGCCTATCGAGGTCCATTCGCACTCCAGAACCATGGCACCACCGATGAGACGGGCGTTGTTGAGAGGACCGTACTCTGAGCGCCATGCGACACGGTTCCATCCCGGGCGTCCACGGACGCGTACGGCCCCTCACCCTGCTCGGCGACCCGCTGCTGCACGCCCCCTGCGCGGAGGTCACCGACTTTGGTCCGGAACTGGCCCGCCTCGTGGAGGACTTGTTCGCGACGATGTACGCCGCGCAGGGGGTGGGCCTGGCCGCCAACCAGATCGGTGTGCCGCTGCGGGTGTTCGTGTACGACTGTCCGGACGACGAGGACGTCCGTCACCTGGGCCACGTGGTCAACCCGCGGCTGGTCGAGACGGACGGTGTGGTGGTGCGCGGCCCGGAGGGCTGTCTGTCCCTGCCCGGCCTGGAGGCGGGGACGGAACGTCACGACCACGCGGTCGTCGAGGGCCGCACGGTGACCGGGGAACCGGTCACCGTGCACGGCACCGGGTTCTTCGCCCGGTGCCTGCAGCACGAGTGCGACCACCTGGAGGGCCGCGTCTACGCCGACCGGCTGACGGGCTGGCGCCGGCGCAGGCTCACCCGCCAGGTACGGCGGGCCTCCTGGAGCGGGCGCGGCTGAGGCTCAGAAACCGGGGCCGCCGGCCCGGTCGTCGGCCGCTGACAGCCGGCCCCACAGCAGATCGGCCAGGCTGCGCACCAGTTCGGCCCGGGAGCAGGGGCGTTCGCCGAGCCACCAGTCGCCGGCCGCGTGCATCATGCCGACGATCCCGTGCCCCCAGACGCGGGCCAGCTGCTGGCTGCCCGGCCCGAGGTCCAGCCGCTCCTCGATGACCTGGGCCAGTTCCTCGCCCATGCGCCGCAGCAACGGCGCCGAGTGCTTGCCGACGTCGAAACCCTGGTCGCCCGGTGGGCCCTCGGCCGGGTGCATCAGGAACCGGTACACCTGAGGGCGCAGCTCGATGGCCGCGAGATAGGTATCGAGGGTGTTCTCGACCCGCTCGCGCCGGTCCGCCGGGGCGTCCAGTGCCTCCCGCAGCGAGGCCAGGAGGGCGTCGGTGTGCCGCTGGGCCAGGGCGGCGTACAGTCCTCCCTTGTCGCCGAAGTGCCGGTAGAGGATCGGCTTGGTGATGCCGGCCTCGGCGGCGATCGCGTTCATGGAGGCGTGGGGGCCCTCGCGGAGCACCACCCGGTCGGCGGCCTCCAGCAGCTCGCGCCGGCGGCGGTCGGCGGACCGTTGCTGATCGGTCCGCTGTGTGGTGTCCATGATCTCTCCCCACCCGTGCTGATTCGGTGACGCCTGCGCAAACTAACACTGACGACGTGCCGGGCAGCGGACGGGATCCGAGGGGCCCGGGGGAGTTGACTTTCCCTACCGGCCGGTAACAGACTGCTGGTTACCGCAAGTAACATGCACGTGCGCCGCCGCTGGAGGGGACATGGCCGAGTTCACCATGGAGCTCAACGAGGAACAGAAGGAAGTCCGTGACTGGCTCCACGGCTTCGCAGCCGATGTGATCCGCCCCGCGGCCTCCGAGTGGGACGAGCGCGAGGAGACACCCTGGCCGGTGATCCAGGAGGCCGCCAAGGTCGGCATCTACTCCCTCGACTTCTACGCCCAGCAGTACTTCGACCCCACCGGCCTCGGCATCCCCACCGCCATGGAGGAACTGTTCTGGGGCGACGCCGGCATCGCCCTGTCGATCGTCGGCACCGGTCTCGCCGCCGTCGGCGTCCTCGCCAACGGCACCGAGGAGCAGATCGGCACCTGGATCCCGCAGATGTACGGCGACGCCGACGACGTCAAGCTCGCCGCCTTCTGCTCCTCCGAGCCCGACGCCGGCTCCGACGTGGCCTCCATGCGCACCCGCGCGGTGTACGACGAGGCCAAGGACGAGTGGGTGATCAACGGCACCAAGACCTGGGCGACCAACGGCGGCATCGCCAACGTGCACGTCGTCGTCGCGGTCGTCGACCCGGAACTCGGCTCCAAGGGGCACGCCTCGTTCATCATCCCGCCGGACACCCCCGGCTGCTCCCAGGGGCAGAAGTTCCAGAAGCACGGCATCCGCGCCTCGCACACCGCCGAGGTGATCCTGGACGACGTGCGCGTCCCCGGCTCCTGCCTGCTCGGCGGCAAGGAGAAGCTCGACGAGCGCCTCGCCCGTGCCCGGGAGCGTGCCGGGCAGGGGGGTGAGAAGGTGAAGAACGCCGCGATGGCCACCTTCGAGGCGTCCCGCCCGGCCGTCGGTGCCATGGCGGTGGGCACCGCCCGCGCCGCCTACGAGGTCGCCCTGGAGTACGCGCAGACCCGTGAGCAGTTCGGCCGCCCGATCATCGACAACCAGGGCGTCGCCTTCCAGCTGGCCGACATGCGCACCCAGATCGACGCCGCCCGCCTCCTGGTGTGGCGTGCCTCCTGGATGGCGGTCAACGGCAAGCCGTTCACGGCGGCCGAGGGGTCGATGTCGAAGCTGTACGCCAGTGAGACGGCCAAGAAGGTCACGGCCCAGGCGATACAGATCCTCGGCGGCAACGGCTACACGCGCGAGTATCCGGTGGAGCGGATGCACCGGGACGCCGCGATCTACACCATCTTCGAGGGCACGAGCGAGATCCAGCGCCTGGTCATCGCCCGCACCCTGTCGGGCATGCCCATCCGCTGAGTCCCGGCCGCGAGGAGGACCGCCGGTGGGGCCGTCACACCGCCGGGGCACGCCGGGTTCCGCGGCCCCGGCTCCTGGGGGACGATCGTGGGGAGCCGGCCGCACGACCGGCCGACCGACGCGACGGAGGCCGCGATGACGCGCACGGCCGGGGAACTGCTGGAGACGATCACGCGGGAACTGGCCCCGGACCCGCGGTCCAACCCCCTCGTGCCGCTGATCGCGCGTGGTGAGGCCGACCGGGACACCCTGGCCGCGCTCGCCCTCGAACAGCACCGGGTGATCCCCGCCGACCGCCGGGCGTTCCGGCATCTGGCGGACAGGTCCGCGGACCAGCCGCGGGCCGCCGCGTACTTCACCGCCCTCGCCGAGGGCGAGGCGACGGCGGCGCGGCGGCTGGACGCCTTCGCCGCGGCGTGCGGCGTGGGCGGCGACCGGGCAGGTGCGTACGACCCCCTGCCGGGCTGCCAGGCGTATCCCGCCTACATCGCCTGGCTGGCCCTCAACGCCGCGCCCGCCGACGCCGTCCTCGCGGTGACCGCCAACTTCTCGGCTTGGGGCGGCTACTGCGCCACCATCGCCGAGGCGCTGCGCACCCACTACGGCTTCACCGACGAGGCCTGCGCGTTCTTCGACTCCTTCGCCGAACCGGCCCCGGTCCTGGACCGGACGGCCACGGAAGCGGTCCAGGCCGCCCTGGACGCGGGCCGCCTCGACGAGGACCGTGCCCGGGAGTACGGTCATCTGCTGCAGAGCTACGAGGCGTTGTTCTGGAGGACGCTGCTGCGGCCCGTCTGACCCCGTCCGACGGAGAGCGACGGCCTCACACCGCCGTACCGTTCCCGTTCAGGGCGCGCTCCCGCTGCTGTGGGCGATGCAGGCCACGTCGATCCGGTCGGCCAGCTTCGCCAGCTCGATCGTGAGCGCGGCCACCGTGTCCTCGTCGAGCCGGCCCTCCCCGGTCTCCACGAGCCGCAGCCACCGCCCGCCCACCGTGCGCAGCAATTTGCTCACGTCCGCCGCGGTGACCTGCAGGGTGCCGCGGTCGTCGACGATCAGAGGCAGAGTCACTTCGCGGTTCACAGTCCGGATCGTAGTCGTGGGAACGTCACGCACCGTGCCAAACCGTGGTGATGTTGCAGAACTCGCGGATTCCGTGCCCGGACAGCTCACGTCCGTACCCGGACCGCTTGACCCCGCCGAACGGGAACGCCGGATGGGACGCCGTCATCCCGTTCACGAAGACGCTGCCCGCCTCCAGATCCCGGACGAACCGGTCGACCTCGGCCTCGTCACGCGTCCAGACGTTCGAACTCAGGCCGAACAGCGAGTCGTTGGCGATCAGCACCGCCTCGTCCAGGTCCGCCGCCCGGTACAGCGTGGCGACCGGGCCGAAGGCCTCCTCCCGGTGGACGCGCATCTCCCGGGTGATCCCGGTCAGAACGGTCGGCGGGTAGTACCAGCCGGGCCCGTCGGGCCGCTCACCACCGCACAGCACGCCGGCCCCGGCGCGTACGGCGTCGTCGACCAGTTCCTCCAGGTCGGTGCGGCCCTGCTCACTGGAGAGGGGGCCGACATCCGTCTCCTCGTCCATCGGGTCGCCGGTCCGCAGGGCCCGCATGCCCGCGGTGAAGCGTTCGGCGAAGGCGTCGTAGACGTCCGTGTGCACGATGAAGCGTTTGGCGGCGATGCAGGACTGCCCGGTGTTCTGCACCCGCGCGGTGACCGCGACCTCGGCGGCCCGGTCCAGGTCCGCGGAGGGCATGACGACGAACGGGTCGCTGCCGCCCAGTTCCAGCACCGTCTTCTTGATCATCTCCCCGGCGGTGGAGGCGACCGCCCGCCCCGCGGGTTCGCTGCCCGTGAGGGTGGCCGCCTTGACCCGCTCGTCCCGCAGGATCTCGTCGACCGCGGCGGAACCGATGAGCAGCGTCTGGAAGCAGCCTTCGGTGAAGCCCGCCCGGTGGAACAGGTCCTCCAGGTACAGAGCCGTCTGCGGCACGTTCGAGGCGTGCTTGAGCAGGCCCACGTTGCCGGCCATCAGCGTGGGCGCCGCGAACCGTACGACCTGCCACAGCGGGAAGTTCCACGGCATCACGGCGAGCACCGGGCCGAGCGGCCGGTAGCGCACCAGGACCCGGGAGGCGCCGGAGTCCTTCACGTCGGAGGCGTCGGGTTCCTCGTCGGCGAGGAGTTCCGCCGCGTGATCGGCGTACCAGCGCATCGCCTTGGCGCACTTGGCGGCCTCGGCACGGGCCTGCTTGACAGGCTTGCCCATCTCGGTGGTCATCACCCGGGCGATGTTCTGCCGGTCCTCGTCGAGGAGGTCGGCGGCCCGGTGCACCAGGCGGGCACGCTCCTCGAAGGACGTCGTCCGATACGTGCGGAACGTGGCCTCCGCGAGCTGGAGCCGGCGCTCGATCTCCTCCTCACCCATGGCCTGGTACGTCTTGAGCGTCTCGCCGTTCGCCGGATTCACCGTTGCGATGGGCATGGCTGGCCTCCCTCGGGACGGGCTGTGCTTCTCGACCTTCCCGCGCCGCGGTGGGCGTCGCAACGCGGAAGGGCTCCTCAGGGCGAGTGCTCCGCCAGGCGGTCGAGAAACGCGGCCTGTGCCGTGACGACCAACTCCCGGGCCCGGTCCAGGGCGAACCACTCCACCCGGTCCAGCTCGGGGAACTCCTGGATCCGCCCCGACCTCGGCGGCCACTCCATCTCGAACGTGCCGGGCACGGCCGTCGCCGGGTCGAGGTCGGCCTCGACCGCCCAGACCGTGACGGTCTTGCCGCCGGACTGCCGGACCTCACCGAGCGGTACGGCCTCCCCGTCCGGGGGCGGCAGCCCCAGCTCCTCCTGGAACTCGCGGCGGGCCGCGTCCCAGGCCGGCTCGCCGGGGTCGTACTCGCCCTTCGGCACGGTCCAGGCACCGGCCTCCCGGCGGGCGAAGAACGGGCCGCCCATATGGCCGAGCAACACCTCCAGCCCGTGACCGGTGTGCCGGAACACCAGCAGACCGGCGCTTCGGGCGCCCTTCACGGCCGTACCCCGGGGTGTGCGGCGAGCAGCGCCTGAACCGTGTCCGCCTCCTGAGGGCGCTTGTCCTCGCGGTAGCGGACCACGCGGGCGAAGCGGAGGGTGACGCCGGCGGGGTAGCGGGGGGAACGCTGGAGTCCGTCGTAGGCGATCTCCACGACGAGTTCCGGGCGTACGGTGACGACGTACCCGCTCTCCTCCACGGCCAGCTCGCGCAGCCGCTCGGTCTGCCAGGCCAGCATCGTGTCGTCCATGCCCTTGAACGTCTTGCCGAGCATGACGAAACCGCCGCCGTCGGCGGTGCGCGCGCCCAGATGCAGGTTCGACAGCTTGCCGGTGCGGCGGCCGTGGCCCCACTCGGCCGCCAGCACCACCAGGTCCAGCGTGTGCACGGGCTTGACCTTCAGCCAGGACGCGCCGCGCCGCCCGGCGCTGTAGGGGGCGCCGAGCCCCTTGACCACGACACCCTCGTGGCCGCGCGCCAGCGTGTCGGCGAGGAACTCCTCCGCCGCGTCCAGGTCGTCGGGGCCCGACACCAGAGCGTGCCGCACCCGCATCGGCTCCGGGACCAGCCGGGCCAGCTCCGCGTGCCGCTCGGTGAACGGCAGGTCCAGCAGGTCGTGGCCGTCGACGGACAGCGCGTCGAAGAAGACGGGGGAGACGGGGACCTCCCGGGCGGCCGTCGCCACGTCCACCCGTGAGCCGACCCGCCCGGCGGTCTCCTGGAACGAGCGCGGGCGTCCGTTCCGGTCGAAGGAGATGACCTCCCCGTCCAGGATGAACCGCTCGCCCCGCAACTGCAGGGCCGCCGCCGTCACTTCCGGCAGCCGGTCCGTGATGTCGTCGAGGGTGCGGGTGTGCACGCGCACGGTGCCGCCGTCGCGGTGGACCTGGACGCGGATGCCGTCGAGCTTCTCCTCGACCGCGCAGGCCCCCAGCTTCCCGACCGCCTCGGCGACCGAGGAGGCGCTGTGGGCCAGCATGGGCAGCACCGGGCGGCCGACGGTGAGCCGGAACCGCTCCAGCGCCCCGGGGCCGTCCGCGAGCAGTGCCCCGGCCACCGGCTGGAGCGCGCCGGCCAGCATCACCGCCCGCCGCACATCGGCCGACGGCGCCCCCGTCGCCCGCGCCAGTCCCTCCACCGCGACCGCGTCCAGGGCGCCCTGCCGGACCTCGCCGGTGAGCAGTCCGAGCAGGAACCGCTGCTCGTCCTCGGTGGACGCGCCCAGCAGCTCACCGACCAGCAGGGCCCGCTCGGCCCGGGAGCCCGGACCGGACACCTCGCCCAGCCTGGTGAGCAGCGCGTCGACCTCGCGCACGGTCAGGGTCGGCTCGGCGGCGGGGGCGACCGGACGGCTCAGCGCCTTCCAGCCGACCCCGACGCGGCCCTGTGGCAGCCGACCCGCCAGATACGGGATGACGATCGGCACGTCGTCCGCCTCCGCCTCCCGGAACAGCTCGGCGAGCAGCGCGATCTTCCGGGACCGCGCCGAGGTGGCCGCGATCTCCTGGGACACACGGGCCAGCCGGGACAGCAGCATGCAGCCATGGTGCTACGGGGGCGGGCGCTCCACACCCCGGCGGCGTGCGGCGGTCACTCGCTCACGGCGGCGTCCAGGCGGGACATCAGCAGATCCCCGACGATCGCGGCCGCCGCGCGGTAGCCGCCGCTCGCCGCGTGGACGACCTGCTCGGAGAAGCCGATCGCGTTGCCCGCCGCCCAGACGCCGGGCACCGAGGTCAGACCGGTCGGGTCGACGACCGGGTACGCGCCGAACGGGGTCTCGTCCAGCTCGGCGCCCAGCCGCTCCAGCAGGCTCGTCCGCGGCACTGGGCGCGGCCCGACGAAGAGCACGGAGCGGGCGTGGACGGAGCCGTCGGCGAGGCGGACGCCGGTGAGCCGGTCGTCCTCGACCACCAGTTCCGCGACCTCGCCGGGCACCACGTCGACCCCGGCGGCGGCCAGCCGGCGCAGGTCCTGGTCGGACAGCTCCGCCTCGGCGACCCGGTGCAGGAAGAAGGTGACGTCCTTCGACCACTGGGACACCATCAGCGCCTGGTGCACGCTCGTCGCGCTCGACGCGAGCACACCGAACGGCTCGTCGCGCACCTCCCAGCCGTGGCAGAACGGGCAGTGCAGCACGTCCCGCCCGAACCGCTCGGCGACCCCGGGGACCGCGGGCAGCTCGTCCTTCAGCCCGGTCGCGACGACCAGCCGCCGGGCGCGCACGGTGCGTCCCGCATCCAGTACGACGGTGAAGTGCTCCTCCTCCTCGGTGACGTCCGTGACCCGGTCCCGGCGGAGCTCCACGCCGTAGCGGGAGATCTCCTCCCGGCCGAGCGCCAGGAAGTCGGCCGGTGGGATCCCGTCCCGGGACAGATAGCCCTGCATGTGGGCCGAGGGCGCGTTGCGCGGCTCACCCGCGTCGACGACCAGCGTCCGCAGGCGCGCCCGGCCGAGCACCAGCGCGGCGGACAGCCCCGCCGCACCGCCGCCCACGACGACCACGTCGTGGGCGGCGTGGTTCTCGCGGTTCGCCTGGTTCTTGTGGCTCTCGTCCTTGTGTGTCTCGTCCATCGTGACCACCTCCACGACGACGGTCGCCCAGCCGCTGCCGGATTGACAAACGACTTTGCCGGTTCTGCAATATCGGTATGACCACGGATGACGTTCTCGCGGATGTGGGCCCCCGGCTGCGGCGGATCAGGAAGGAGCGGGAGGTGACGCTTGCCGCGCTGTCCGAGGCGACCGGCATCTCGGTAAGCACTCTCTCCCGGCTGGAGTCCGGACTGCGCAAACCCAGCCTGGAGCTGCTGCTGCCGATCGCCCAGGCCCACCAGGTGCCGCTGGACGAACTGGTCGGTGCGCCGCCGGTCGGTGATCCGCGCGTCCGCTCCAAGCCGATCCGGCGCCACGGCCGCACCCACTGGCCGCTCACCCGTCAGCCCGGCGGGCTCCAGGCGTACAAGGTGCTCGAACCACAGCGCAGGCTCGAGCCGGAACCCCGCACCCACGAGGGCTACGAGTGGCTGTACGTGCTGTCCGGCAGGCTGCGGATGGTGCTCGGCGAGCACGACGTGGTGCTGACGGAGGGGGAGGCGGCGGAGTTCGACACGCGCGTGCCGCACTGGTTCGGGTCGACGGGGGAGGGGCCGGTGGAGTTCCTCAGCCTGTTCGGCCCACAGGGGGAGCGGATGCACGTACGGGCACGCCCCAGGCGGCCGTGAGGTGCGCGACGGTTCCCTGTCGGCAAGCGACCGCTTAGTATGCGAGGGACCCGGTCAGGCGAACACGACGTTCACAGTCCCGTGGAGGCTCCGCATGCAGGCATGGCAAGTGCACGAGATCGGCGAGCCGGGCGAGGTCATGCGCCTCGCGGACGTGGCGCGGCCGGAGCCGGGCGACGGCCAGGTCCTGCTGAAGGTGCGCGCCGCGAACATCAACTTCCCGGACGCGCTGATGTGCCGGGGCCAGTACCAGGTCAGGCCGCCGCTGCCGTTCACCCCGGGCCTGGAGATCTGCGGTGAGACCGAGGACGGGCGCCGGGTGATCGCCAACCCCGCGCTGCCGTACGGCGGGTTCGCCGAGTACGCCGTCGCGGACGCCGCCGCGCTGCGGGACGCCCCGGACGCGCTGGACGACGCCGAGGCCGCGGCCCTGCACATCGGCTACCAGACCGGCTGGTTCGGGCTGCACCGCAGGGCCGGTCTGGAGGCCGGCGAGACCCTGCTCGTGCACGCCGCGGCGGGCGGTGTCGGGAGCGCGGCCGTGCAACTGGGCAAGGCCGCGGGCGCCACCGTCATCGGCGTGGTCGGCGGCGCCGCGAAGGCGGCCGTCGCCCGTGAACTGGGCTGTGACGTGGTGATCGACCGGCGTGAGCAGGACGTCATCGCCGCGGTGAAGGACGCCACCGGAGGCAGGGGCGCCGACGTGATCTACGACCCGGTCGGCGGTCAGGCCTACGCCCAGTCCGCCAAGGTCGTCGCCTTCGAGGGCCGCATCGTGATCGTCGGTTTCGCCAGTGGCACGATCCCCAGCCCGGCGCTGAACCACGCCCTGGTGAAGAACTACTCGGTCCTCGGCCTGCACTGGGGCCTGTACAACACCAAGAACCCCAAGCTGGTCCAGCACTGCCACGAACAGCTCACCGACCTGGCCGCACGCGGTGCCGTCAAGCCACTGGTGAGCGAGCGCGTGCCGCTCGCCGGCGCCGCCGACGCCGTGCAACGGGTCGCGGACGGCGTCACCACCGGACGCGTCGCCGTGCTGCCCGTACCGCAGAACGGAGCCGCGGCATGACCGACGCCACCGAACTGAGGCGCCGCACCCGGGAGCTGCTGGCCGCACAGCCGCCCGCCCGTCTCCCGTCACCGCCCTCGACCGAGGGCCCTGCGGGCCCACCCTCCTCGTCTGCCGGCACCGACCGCCTCGACTTCCTGCGCGCCCGCTTCGACGCGGGCCTCGCCTGGGTGCACTACCCCGAGGGGCTCGGCGGGCTCGGCGCCCCGCGATCCCTCCAGGCCGTCGTCGACGCCGAGCTGGAGGCCGCCGGGGCACCCGACAACGACCCGCGGCGCATCGGCATCGGGCTGGGCATGGCGGCACCGACGATCCTGCAGTACGGCACGGAGGAGCAGAAGCGGCGCTTCCTCCGTCCGCTGTGGACCGGCGAGGAGGTCTGGTGCCAGCTGTTCAGCGAGCCGGGCGCCGGATCGGACCTGGCCGCTCTCGGCACCCGGGCGGTCCGTGAGGGCGAGGACTGGGTGGTCGACGGGCAGAAGGTGTGGACCTCCAGCGCGCATCTCGCCCGCTGGGCCATCCTCATCGCCCGCACCGACCCGAACGTGCCCAAGCACCGGGGCATCACCTACTTCGTCTGCGACATGACCGACCCCGGTGTCGAGGTGCGGCCGCTGCGCCAGATCACCGGCGAGGCCGAGTTCAACGAGGTCTTCCTCACCGGCGTCCGCATCCCCGACTCCCACCGCCTCGGCGAGGTCGGCGACGGCTGGCGGGTCGCGCGGACCACGCTCAACAACGAACGCGTCGCCATCGGCGGCACGCGACTGCCCCGCGAGGGCGGCATGATCGGCCCGGTCGCGAGGACCTGGCGCGAGCACCCCGAGCTGCGCACCCACGACCTGCACCAGCGCCTGCTGGGGCTCTGGGTGGAGGCCGAGGTCGCCCGGCTCACCGGCGAACGCCTCCGTCAGCGGCTCGCGGCCGGCCAGCCCGGTCCCGAAGGCGCCGGGATGAAGCTGGGTTTCGCCCGCCTCAACCAGCAGATCAGCGGCCTGGAAGTGGAACTCCTCGGCGCGGAAGGCCTGTTGTACGACGACTGGGCCATGCGCCGCCCCGAACTGGTCGACTTCACCGGCCGCGGGGCCGGCTACCGCTATCTCCGCTCCAAGGGCAACAGCATCGAGGGCGGGACGAGCGAGGTCCTGCTGAACATCGTCGCCGAGCGCGTCCTGGGGCTGCCGTCCGAGCCGCGTACCGACAAGGACGTCGCGTGGAAGGACCTGGCCCGATGAACACGACGAGCACGACGAGCGCGACGCCCCCGGAGAATGTGCAGCCCGACCTGCTCTACTCGGAGGAGGAAGAGGCGCTGCGCGCCGCCGTCCGGGACCTGCTCACCGACCACTGCGACGCGACCGGGGTGCTCTCCCGCGCAGAGTCGGACACCCCGCACGACCTGGCACTGTGGAAGTCGCTCGCCGACGGCATGGGCCTGGCCGGTCTGCTGGTGCCCGAGGACCGCGGCGGCCAGGGCGCCACACACCGGGAGGCCGCCGTCGTACTGGAGGAGCTGGGGCGGGCCGTCGCCCCCGTGCCCTACCTGACCAGCGCCGTCGTGGCCACCGAGGCGCTGCTGGCCTGCGCGGACGGGGAGGACGTGCTGGCCTCCCTGGCGTCCGCGCGCCGGATCGGGGTCCTCGCCGTCGGGCTGCACACCGCGCCCGGCGCGTCCTTCGCCACCGCACGCGTGACGGACGGCGCACTGCACGGCGAGTTGACCGGCATCGCCGACGCCGCCGTGGCCGACGTGCTGCTCGTACCGGCGGACGACGGCGGGCTGTACGCCGTCGAGGCAGCCGCGGTCACCGTCACCGGTCAGACGTCCCTGGACCTCACCCGTCCCGTCGCCACGGTCATCCTCGACGGCGCTCGGGGACGCAGGCTGGGCGATGCCGAACCCGCCGTGCGACGGGCCCTGCGAGCCGGCGCCGGACTGCTGGCCTCGGAACAACTCGGGCTCGCCGACTGGGCGTTGACGGAGACCGTCCGCTATCTGAAGGACCGCAGGCAGTTCGACCGGCCGGTCGGCGGCTTCCAGGCGCTCAAGCACCGGCTCGCCCAGCTGTGGCTGGAGGTCGTCAACCTCCGTGCGGCGGCCCGCAACGCCGCTGCCGCCCTGTCCGCCGGCCAGGACACCGATGTGGCTGTCGCCGTCGCCCAGGCCTACGCGGGACAGGTCGCCGTCCACGCCGCCGAGGAGGCACTGCAACTGCACGCCGGCATCGGTATGACCTGGGAGCACCCGGTCCACCTGTACCTGAAGCGGGCCAAGGCCGACTCCATCGCCTACGGCACGGCGGGCGCCCATCGCGAGGCACTGGCCGAACTGGTCGACCTCCGGGCTCCCTGAGGCGCCGTCACAGGCCCGGTCCTGGTCGCAGGAGTCCGCCCCGCACGGGGCGGACTCCTGCGCGTGCCTGGTCCCGGTGAGGTGAACGTGCGACGGCGGATCGGCCAACTCCCCGCACAGCACTGCTCTTCGAGTGGGTGCCGACCCCATACTCCAGTGGTCCCGTACGGCACTTCCTGGGAGGCGGAGCATGGCCCTCACCACCCGTCGCAGAGCCCTCACCACCCTCGGCGCCGCCTTCGCGGGCTCGGTGACCCTGCCCGCCGAGGCGTCGGCCGGTGAACAGAGGCACCACCCGCGTCCGTTGTGGCGCGCCCACGCCCACAACGACTACGAACACCCGCGTCCTCTCCTCGACGCGCTCGACCACCGGTTCGGCAGCGTCGAGGCCGACGTCTTCCTCGTGGGCGACCAACTCCTCGTCGCCCACGACCCCGAGGACCTCCACCCGGCCCGCACTCTCGAATCCCTCTACCTCGACCCGCTCACCGCCCGCGTGCGGGCCCATCGCGGCTCGGTGTACCGGGGGCGCCGGGGGCCGTTCCAACTCCTCGTCGACATCAAGACCGAGGGCGCGTCCACCTACCTCGAACTCGACCGTCGCCTGCGCCGGTACCGGCATCTGTTCACCACCTGTACCAACGGCCGAGTGCTGCCCGGACCGGTCACCGCCGTCGTCTCCGGGGACCGCGCGGCCCGCGCGCCCCTGGAGGCCCAGCGGGTGCGGCGCGCCTTCTACGACGGCCGGTTGACCGACTTCGGCGGGCCGGCCCGGTCCTCTCTCATCCCGCTGATCAGCGACAACTGGACGCTCCACTTCACCTGGCGGGGTGCCGGCGCGTTCCCCGCCGCCGAGCGCCGGAAACTGCGGGACATCGTGGGCACCGCGCACGCGCGCGGCCAACGGGTGCGCTTCTGGGCCACCCCGGACCAGCCGGGCCCCGCCCGGGACGCCCTGTGGGGCGAACTGGCCGCCGCCGGCGTCGACCACCTCAACACCGACGACCTCGCGGGACTGGAATCCTTCCTCGACGCGTACCGCCCGCGGTAGACACCACACGTTCGGAGGACAGGTCAGCCGCCCGGACGAACCCTCCGCTACGCCACACTTGCGGCCGAACGCCGCGAAGCGGACGTGGCGGAGGAGGTTGACGATGGCCGTTTCCATCTCTGTGGTGCTCCTGCTCGCGGTCCTGGCGGTGATCTTCCTGCGCAACGGCGGACTGAAGCTCTCCCACGCCCTGGTCTGCCTGCTGCTCGGGTTCTATCTGGCCAGTACGAGCGTCGCCCCCACCATCCACAGCGGTCTGACCGCGACGGCGGACATCGTCAGCGGCCTGCGGCCGTAAGGCCCCGGGGCTGCCGGGCGATTCGGTGTTCTCAGCGTTCTCAGCGTTCTCAGCGTTCTCAGCGTTCTCAGCGTTCTCAGCGTTCTCGGTGTTCTCAGTGGTCTGTCACCACGTCGCGCGGCAGCACCGTGACCCGGTGGAAATTGCACCCGGCGGCCGCCGGTGCGCCGGAGGGGGGTGGTGGGGCCTGGTGGGCCTTGAGCGCGACACTCACCAGGCTCAGCAGCAGGTCGACGTCGGTGGCGCAGTCCAGGTGCACCGTCACCCAACTCGACCCCGGGGTCAGCTGGATCGCGGTCGAGGCGTTCAGATCGTAGTGGAAGCGCTGGATGGCGCGGTGGGTCAGGTGGAGGTCGACGTCCCGTTCGGAGTGGAAGTGGACGATCTCTTCGCGAGCGGAGCGGAGGGCCGGTCCGGTACCGCAACCCGCCTTGCAGGCGGTGAGGTCGGGCCAGGTCCGAAGTAGCTCCATGGCTCGCTGCGCCGGTTTCATGGCCTCATAGTGGCCCGCTCACCGTGCGGCAACCAGTAGTTGGGCGTTTCGTAATCGATCGGTGAGGCGGCGCACCCCTTACCCATGATCACATCATGACAGCCGGTCACCTCGTGACCTCCCGCGGCAACCAGCTCTGGTCCGTGCCCGACCACGGCACCCTCGACGAGCGGTCGGCGCGGGGCAGGGGCCAGGTCTGCGGGGCAGGTGGGCTCAGGCCCTCCCGGCGACCGCGGCAGGGTCGTCCAGAACTCCCCGGACCACCGAGTGCGCCGCACCCAGCAGGGGGCCCTCGGGGCCCAGGGCCGACACCGAGACGGGGCAGGCCGGGCCCGCCGTGCGCCGGGCCAGTTCGGAGCGGAGCGAGGGCAGCAGCCAGGGCGCGAGCCCGGCCAGCGCGCCACCCAGCACGACGCTCTCCGGGTCCAGGAGGTTGACCGCCCCGGTCAGTGCGATGCCGAGCGCCGTTCCCGCGTCGTGCAGGGCGCGCCGTACGGCGGGGTCGCCCTGTTCGGCGCGGCCGGCGAGCAGGCCCACACGGTCCTCGCCCGGCTCCACACCGGCGGCGCGCAGCACCGCCCTCTCTCCGGCGTACTGCTCCAGGCAGCCGCGTCCGCCGCAGCCGCACTCCGGGCCGTCGGGCCGTACCGGCACATGCCCCAACTCGCCCGCGAAGCCCCGGGTTCCGCGTAGCAGCCGCCCGTCCACGACCACGGCGGCGCCGATGCCGATCTCGGCCGACACATGGAGGAAGTCGCGTGGTGTGCCCTCGCCGAGCCAGAGTTCGGCCAGTGCGCCGCAGTCGGCCTCATTGGCCACGGTGAGCGGGAACCGCGCCGGGAGCAGGGTGCCGAGGTCGGTGTCGCGCCAGCCGAGGTTCGGCGCGCGGACGACGGTCCGGGTGTTCCGTGCCACCAGGCCCGGCACGGCCACGGTGAGCCCCGCCGGCCACAGCCCCTCGTCCTCGGCCTCGGCGACGACCCGGAGCAGGAGTCCGGTCAGCTCCTCGATCACGGGTTCGGGGGAGCGGCCGCGGTTCGGGACGTGGTGTACCGCCCGCGCCCGGACCCGCCCCCGCAGATCGACCGCGCACACCGCGAGATGGTCGACGCCGACCTCGGCGCCGATTCCGGCCGGACCGCGCCCGCTGACGGCGAGCGCCGAGCCCGGTCGGCCCACGCGTCCCGGCCGCTCGGGGCCCAGTTCCTCCAGCAGGCCCGAGCGGATGAGCTCGTCGACCAGGGTGGACACCGCCGCCCGGGTCAGGCCTATGCGTGAGGCGACGGCGGCCCGGGACAGCGGCCCCTCGGCGCTGACGGTGTGCATCACCCGCGAGAGGTTGCGGCGGCGCATGCCCTGCTGGGTGTCGGGCAGGGTGTGCCCCGGACCGGGCGGGGGCGGCACCCGCCCCGAGCCGGCCGGGCGGGCCTCGTGCAGCGGTGCGCTCATGCCTCCGTCAGTCCTCGGTCGGTTCTGTCATGGTGCGGCCGGGGCCGGTGTTCGCCGGCGAAGCTTCAGTGGGTGTCCGTGCCCCGCTCCAGGAGCGGGGCCGCGTCGGAGAGTACCCCGGCGATCCCGGCCAGCGTCTCCTCGTCCCGTTCCACCGGCTCCAGCACCCGCCCCGCCGCCGTGTCCCAGCGGCGGGCGACCGCGGCCGGGTCCTCCCCGGTGAGCAGACCGGCCGCCTGCGCCGCCGCACCGAGCGCCACCAACTCCCGCGCCTCGGGCACCTGCACGGCCCGACCCGAGAGCCGTCGTACGGTCTGCTGCCAGGCCGTGCCCCGGGCACCGCCGCCGATCAGCAGCAGGGGCGCCGACGGGTCGGCGGCCTCGTCCCTTTCGTCCCTTTCATCACCCTCGTCCTCGCCGACGACGCGGTCGAGCGCACCGAGCAGGGAGTGCACGGCACCGTCGTAGGCGGCCTGGAGCAGCTGACCGCCGGTCGTGTCATGGCGCAGCCCGTGCAGCAGGCCGGACGCGTTCGGGAGGTTGGGGGTGCGCTCGCCGTCGAGGAAGGGCAGGAACGTGATGCCGTGGCCCGGTTCGACGGCCTCGCGGTCCAGGCCCAGCAGGGTCGCGACCCGGTCCACGGCGAGCGTGCAGTTGAGCGTGCAGGCGAGCGGCAGCCAGTCGCCGCGCGCGTCGGCGAAGCCCGCCACGATGCCGGTCGGATCGGCCGGCCGGCGCCGCGACACCGCGTACACCGTGCCCGAGGTGCCGAGGCTCAGCACCGGGGTACCGGGCCGCACACCGAGGCCCAGCGCGGCGGCCGCGTTGTCCCCGGTGCCGCACGCCACCAGGGTGCCCTTGGAGAACGGCAGGTCGGGGTGGGCGCGCACGGTCCCGGCGACCTCTCCGGGCCGCACGACACGGGGCAGCAGCGCCGGATCGAGCCCCACATGCGCGAGGATCTCCTCGTCGTACGACTCGGTCCCGGAGGCCCACCACCCGGTGCCGGAGGCGTCGCCGCGGTCGGTGGTGCCCTGACCGGTGAGCCGTCCGGTGAGGTAGTCGTGGGGCAGCCGGACGGCCTTGGTGGCGCGGACCGCGTCCGGCTCGTGCTCCGCCAGCCAGGCCCACTTGGTGACCGTGAACGAGGCGGCCGGCACGCTTCCGGTGCGCTCGGCCCAGAACTTCGCGCCGCCCAGTTCCTCGGTCAGCCGGCGGGCCTGCGGCGCGGAGCGCACGTCGTTCCACAGCAGTGCCGGACGCACCGGCTCGCCCCGCTCGTCCAGGGTGACCAGCCCGTGCTGCTGGCCGCCGATCGACACCGCGGCGGCCTCGTGCGCCGCCTGCCCGCACTGGCGCAGCGCCTCGCACAGGGCGTCCCACCACTGGCGCGGATCGCTCTCCCGGCCCGCCCCCGAGGTCACCGCGTGCGGAGCCTGGCCGCTCGCGACGACCCGTCCGGTGGCCGCGTCGACGACCAGCGCCTTGGTGGACTGGGTGGATGTGTCCACGCCGACGACGAGCGGACCCTCGGCTGCTGACATCGGTCTCTCCCTCTTCCGCGGTTCAGCGGGGTGACTCTCTTCCCAGAGCTGCTCCCGCATACTAATTTGTAAATCGCCATGACGAAATAGCCTCAGCGAGCAAGGAGCCACGGCATGAACTACCGGCCCACCCCCGAGGACAAGTTCACCTTCGGCCTGTGGACCGTCGGCTGGCAGGGACGCGACCCGTTCGGTGACGCCACCCGACGCGCCCTCGACCCGGTCGAGTCGGTGCGGCGCCTGGCCGAGCTGGGGGCTCACGGCGTCACCTTCCACGACGACGACCTGATCCCCTTCGGCTCGAGCGACAGCGAGCGCGAGGGACACATCAAGCGGTTCCGGCAGGCGCTGGACGCCACCGGCATGAAGGTGCCGATGGCGACGACCAACCTCTTCACCCATCCGGTGTTCAAGGACGGCGCGTTCACGGCCAACGACCGCGACGTGCGCCGCTACGCACTGCGCAAGACCATCCGCAACATCGACCTCGCGGTCGAACTCGGTGCCCAGGTGTACGTGGCCTGGGGCGGCCGTGAGGGCGCCGAGTCCGGCGCCGCCAAGGACGTACGGGTCGCCCTGGACCGGATGAAGGAGGCCTTCGACCTGCTCGGCGAGTACGTCACCTCCCAGGGCTACGACCTCCGCTTCGCCATCGAGCCGAAGCCGAACGAGCCGCGCGGCGACATCCTGCTGCCCACCGTCGGCCACGCCCTCGCGTTCATCGAGCGCCTGGAGCGGCCGGAGCTGTACGGCGTCAACCCCGAGGTCGGCCACGAACAGATGGCCGGGCTGAACTTCCCGCACGGCATCGCGCAGGCGCTGTGGGCGGACAAGCTGTTCCACATCGACCTCAACGGCCAGTCCGGCATCAAGTACGACCAGGACCTCCGGTTCGGCGCCGGTGACCTGCGTGCCGCGTTCTGGCTGGTGGACCTGCTGGAGTCGGCCGGCTACAGCGGCCCGAAGCACTTCGACTTCAAGCCGCCGCGGACCGAGGACCTCGACGGGGTGTGGGCCTCGGCGGCGGGCTGCATGCGCAACTACCTGATCCTCAAGGACCGCGCGGCGGCCTTCCGTTCCGACCCCGAGGTGCAGGAGGCGCTGCGCGCGGCCCGGCTGGACCAGCTGGCGGAGCCCACGGCGGCCGACGGCCTCCAGGCACTGCTCGGCGACCGGTCGGCCTTCGAGGACTTCGACGCCGACACCGCCGCCGCGCGCGGCATGGCCTTCGAGCACCTCGACCAGCTGGCGATGGACCACCTGCTGGGCGCCCGGGGCTGAGCCCCGGACTTCCCGGGGCGCAGGGGGCCCGGGACGGTGTGAGCGCGGTCGGCGTGCTGCTTCGCGCGGCGGCCGCGCTCACACGGGAGCGCACGGCTCGGCCGCCGCGCGGAGCGTGCCGCGGGCTCGGGTCCGTGCCCCGACTCCGTGTCGCATTCCGTGCGGGACGCTCGCGCCGGGAGGGCGTCCGAGGCGACCATGGCCGGTATGGCCAAGCCACCGGTACCGTTCCAGCCGCCCGGCCCGCCGGGTGACACGCCGCCCCCGGGCGGCGGCTTCGGACCACCCTCGTACGGCGGCACACCTCCGCCGCCGAACCCGCCCCCGCCGTCCTTTCCGCCTCCGCCCTCCGACCCGCCGCGGGATCCGCCCGGTGAGGGAGGCGGAAAGGACGGCGGGGACGAGGTCCCGGCGGGCGCAGGAACCTCCTGATCATCGTGCTCGCGGTGATCGTGGCCGTGGCGGCCGTCTCCGTGATCGTGCTGATGGCGTCGGGAGGCGACGACGAATCGCCGGACAGGGAGCCCGTCGGGAGCAGCCCGGGCACCGGCGGCCGGCCCGACCCGTCCCCGGGCATCCCCTCGGAGTCGCCCGGCGGTCCGGAGAGCCTGCTGCCGTCCGGTTTCCCCACCGAGCTGCCGTCGGGCTTCCCGAGTGAACTGCCCAGCGGTCTGCCGACCGAGCTGCCGAGCGGTATGCCCAGCGGTCTGCCGAGCGGACTCGAATCGCTCCTTCCGTCCCTGGAGGAGGCCGGGTCGCGCTGACCCGGGCCGGGCGCGTACGCGGTGTCTCCCGGGGAGGCTGTTTCAGGGCGTTCTCCCGGCGTGGAGCTCCGCCCTCGCCGAAGCCAGGGCCGTCGCCGGGTCCTGGGCGGCGCCTCCCGCCGGGACCCACCGGCCGCGCTCCTTGCGATACGGCCACCAGCGACCGTCGCGTCCCAGCCGCAGCTGGACCGGCGCGCCGACGACGGTCCAGCGGTTGGCGCGGACCCGGAACACCGGCCGTTCGTCCTCGTCGCCCTCGGCCCAGGCCGACCCGAGGGCCGCACGCGCGCGTGCGAGCGCTTCGGCGTCCACCGTCCACTCCTCGTCGAGCACGGCCAGCGCCGCCGCACCACCCTGGCGCCAGGCCCGTACGGCCACGGCCAGCCCTTCCCGGCCACGCCCCGAACCGGTGGCGAGTCGGTCCGCCACGGCGCGCGCCGGGGCACCGGCGGCCAGCCGCACCGCGTCCTGGGCCACCGTCGGATCCGCCTCCACCGGCTGCCGTTCATGCCCGTCCCGGATCGCCTCCGCGAGCAGGTGACGGGCTTGCGCGGAGGTCCGCGCGGCGAGGAACTCCAGGGCGGACGGGTCGACCCCGGCGGGAGGCGGCCCGTCCGTGTCCAATGACGGAGGCGCCCCCGGTGCCGCGGGGAGCGGGGGAGCGTCGGGCAGCCCCGGCCGGATGCCGCCCGCCGCGAACGCCTCGGCCGCGTCCACGCCCTCCGGGCGGGACTGCTTTCCCGCGCGTGCCCCGGCACGCGACTGGAGCGCGTCCAGCAGGGCCCGTTCACCGCGCCCCCGCAGCAGGAACAGGACGAACGGATCCTGGTCCAACAGCAGGGCCACCTGGTAGCAGAGTGCCGCCGTGTGACCGCAGTGGTCCCAGGCCCCGCAACCGCACTCCGGCTCCAGATCGCCCAGGCCCGGCAGCAGTTCGACCCCGGCCAGCTCCGCGTCCTCCACCAGATGCGGCGGCATCTCCCGGTCGAGCAGCGCCGCCACATGGCCGGCCCGTTCGACGGCCATGCCCAGAAAGCGGTCCCACTGCTCGTCGGACAGCTCCTGGAGCAGGACGTCCGCCCGGTGCGCCGTGCGGTCGCGGTCCTGTACGACGGCCGTGATGCGCCCCGGACGCACGGACACCGCACCGACCGCTCCCGCGCGGGCGAGCCTGCGTCCCGCCTTGAGCTGCTGGACGTCCAGGGCCGTGCCCTCCAGCGCCGTCAGCCAGGCCCGACCCCACCAGGTCTGCGCGAAACCACGCCCCCGCGCGGGAGGCAACGCGGCGAACGTCCGCTCCGTCCCGGCGGCTCCACTGCCGGCCCTGTCACCGTCGGCCGCGTGACCCTCGGTGTCGTGGCCGTCGGTCTCCGCACCGTCGTACCGGTTCATCGTGCTCCCCCTCGCAGTTCCACCAGATCCGCCAGTTCGGCGTCCGTCAGCTCGGTGAGCGCCGCCTCCCCGGAGCCGAGCACCGCGTCCGCCAGTTCGCGCTTGCGGACCAGCAGTTCGGCGATGCGGTCCTCGATCGTGCCCTCGGCGATCAGCCGGTGCACCTGTACCGGCCGGGTCTGGCCGATGCGGTACGCGCGGTCCGTCGCCTGCGCCTCGACGGCGGGGTTCCACCAGCGGTCGTAGTGCACGACGTGCTCGGCACGGGTGAGGTTCAGTCCCGTGCCCGCCGCTTTCAACGACAGCAGGAAGACCGGGACCTCGCCGTCCTGGAAACGCCGCACCATCGCCTCGCGCCCGGCCACCGGCGTGCCGCCGTGCAGGAACTGCGACGGCACGCCCCGTGCGGCGAGGTGGCGCTCCAGGAGACGGGCCATCCGCACGTACTGCGTGAAGACCAGCACCCCGGACTCCTCGGCGAGCACCGTGTCGAGGAGTTCGTCCAGCAACTCCAGCTTCCCGGACCGCCCCGCGAGCACCGGACGGTCCTCCTTGAGGAACTGCGCCGGGTGGTTGCAGATCTGCTTCAGTCCGGTCAGCAGTTTCACGATCATTCCCCGTCGCGCCATGCTGTCGGTGCCGGAGATCTCGGCGAGGGCCTCCCGTACCACGGCCTCGTACAGCCCCGCCTGCTCCTGGGTGAGCGACACCGGATGATCCGTCTCCGTCTTCGGCGGCAGCTCGGGCGCGATCCCCGGGTCCGACTTGCGGCGGCGCAGCAGGAACGGCCGTACCAGCCGGGCCAGTCGTTCCGCCGCGGCCGGGTCCTGGCCGCCCTCCGCGGCGTCCGCGTACCGCCTGCGGAAGGTGCCGAGCCGGCCGAGCAGGCCGGGCGTCGTCCAGTCCAGGACGGCCCACAGTTCCGAGAGGTTGTTCTCCACGGGTGTGCCGGTGAGCGCCACGCGCGCGCGTGCTCCGATGGAGCGCAGCTGCCGGGCCGTCGCCGCGTACGGGTTCTTCACGTGCTGGGCCTCGTCGGCGACGACCATTCCCCAGGACACCTCGGCGAGCCGGGGAGCGTCCAGGCGCACGGTGCCGTACGTGGTGAGGACGAACTCACCCTCGGCCAGGGCGTCCAGCGAGCGCCGCGCACCGTGGAAGCGGCGTACCGGCGTACCGGGCGCGAACCGTTCGATCTCCCGCTGCCAGTTGCCCATCAGAGAGGTCGGGCACACCACGAGGGTGGGCCCGGCGGACGCGGGATCGGACTGCCGGTGCAGATGCAGGGCGATCAGGGTGATGGTCTTGCCGAGGCCCATGTCGTCGGCGAGGCAGCAGCCCAGGCCCACGGACGTCATGTGAACCAGCCAGTTCAGCCCGCGCCGCTGGTAGTCCCGCAGTGTGGCGGTGAGGGCCGCCGGCTGTGCGACGGGCTTCTGTGCCTCGGGGTCGGCGAGCCGGTCCCGCAGGGCCGCCAGCCAGCCGGTGGGCCGCACCTCGATCCGGTGGCCGTCCACCTCCACCGAACCGGTCAGGGCGGCCCCGAGCGCGTCGACGGGATTCACCTCGTGGTCCTGGCGCGCGCGGGCGCGGAGCACCTCCTGCGGGTCGAGCAGCACCCACTGGTCGCGCAGCCGCACGACAGGACGCTTGGTCTCCGCGAGCCGGTCCAGCTCCGCGCGGGTGATGTGCCGGCCGCCCAGGGCGAACGACCAGTCGAAGGCGAGCAGTGCGTCGGCCGACAGGAAGGACGGTGCCTGAGAGGTGCCCGCGACGCCGGGCCGCCCGGGGCCCCGCTCGTCGTCAGCGGGACCGATCTCCGCGCGGGTGGTCAGTTCGCGGGTCAGCTCCCTCGGCCAGTGCACGTCGACGCCCGCGCCGGCGAGCGCCCTGGTGCCCTCTCCGAGGAGCTCGGTGACCTCCTCGTCGGCGAGTTCGACCGCGTTCGGCACGGTCGCCGACAGCAGGGGGGTGAGCGGGGCCCAGGCGTGGGCGGCGCGGCGGAGCGCGAGCAGCGTGTCCATCCGGGCGCGCGGTCCGAAACCGCCCTCCGCGCTGTCCGCGCCGTCATTGCCGCCCGCGCCGTCTGCGGGTCCGGCCCACACGTCGGTGGCGTCCGCGACGAGCGCGGGATCGCTCACACTGTGGACCTGGAGCACTGCTCGGAAGGTGGCGTTCGCGCCGTCGCCGTCCATGGTGTCGCCGTCCTCTGTGAGCTCCGTCAGGCCGTGCACCTCGACGCGCAGCGACAGGCGTACGCCGGCGTCGTGGCCCGCGGCGACGTCGGCGGCCCAGTCGCGCAGTTCGGGCAGGTGCTGTCGCCGCGGTACCGCGTAGGCGGGGGTGCCGGTGACGAGGGATGCGGCGGGGGAGCGGGGCAAGGTGTCGGCGACCGCGTCGAGGAAGGCACGCAGCAGCCGTTCGGGCTCGGGCAGGCGCAGCGGCCCCGGGCCGTCCACCGGCAGGGCGTGTGCCTCGGGCGGCATCGCGGCGGCCAGCCCGCGCACCGCCTCGGTGTCCTCCGCGTCCAGCGGCCCCGTGCGCCAGGCGTCGTGGCCGGCCGGGGACAGCCCCGGCAGCAGCAGACCGCGCGCCACCAGACCCAGGGCGTGCACGGCGGCAGCGCCCCAGAACACGGCGGCGGGGTGCCCTTCGTCGTGTGTCCGTGCCCGGGTGAGGACGGGCAGCGCGGCGCGCACCGGCAGCAGCGCCGCCGGGACGCTCACCGTCTCCACCCCGCTCTCGCCGGGAACGACGACGGTCAGCTCCTCGACCGACGCCGCGTCCACGTCAGGGGGAGCCGCCCCGTCGGGCCGCCAGAAGGCGACCCGGCCGGTGCGGGCCGGGTCACCGGGTACGAATACGGCTGAACAGTGGGCCAGTTCGGCGTACCGAGCGGGAGCGTGCGGCGGGGGAGGCGTCTGCGCGACGATGACGGACTTCCTTGCTTCAGCGATTCATCAAACTTGACTAGTGACGTCGGAGCCGCCGAGAGTACAGCACGGCCGGGGGCGACCGGGTATGCCTGAGTGGTGAGCCGGGTCACCATGGATGTGCGGTCGTGTTCCGTCCCGAAGCATCGGATCGCCGACTCACCGACTCATCGGCTCCTCGAATTGTCGACTCATCGACGAGTCGACGGCGGTCCTCAGGGAAGCCTGGGGGGCGAACCTCAGGGACGTCTCAGGGTCGCGGTCGGAACCGCCGAAGGCGCGGGCCCGTTTTCACGAAAGAGAGCGGCAACGGCCGCGAAGGAGGCGACACTCATGTCGAAGAACGCCAAGATCGCCGCGGGAGGTGTGGCGGCCGGGCTCATCCTGCTCATCTGGCTGCCCTGGTGGGCGGCGCTCCTGATAGTCCTGGGAGTTCCGGCCGCCGCGTACCTCGCCCTGGACCCTTCACAGCGGAGCCGATTGCGCCGTGTCTCGCGCAAGGAGCTGGGTCGCTGAGACCGGTGGGGCGCCTCCGGCGGGTCGGTGCCGGGCCGGGGCGTCGATACCGCGATCACCCTGGAGACGCTGCAGAGCGCGACCAGCATCGTGGCGCTCGG
>NZ_JBFAKH010000087.1:7068-29376 GCF_040655635.1 Streptomyces sp. NPDC050388 | reverse complement strand
GCCCGCCGGGCCCGCGGCCGGCAGCCGATCGGGCCGACCATCGCGATCCGGCCCGGGAGGGCGGTCCGAGGAGACGAGTCACCGGCGCTGCCGTGTCGACGATCGGGCCGGCCCTCGAGTCTCATCGTCCGGTCCGCACGCGATGTGCCGGGCGCGCGGGCCGCGGCTCACCGGGTGTCCCCGTGGAAGCGCCCGGAACCACGGTCGCCCTTGCCCTTGCGCCGGGCCGACGCGGCGGTGGCCGCGGGACCGGGCGGGTGTGCCACCCGGAGCGGGGCGCAGGCCGACGGCGAGGCTTGCGAAGGCGCGTCCCTGCCCGGGGGCCGTGACGGCACACCTGGGGCAAGGACAGGTGCCCACCGGCAGAGGGGTCTCAAAAAACCACCAGGGATCTTCGGGGGCATGCGGGAGCGCCCTGCCCGACGTCGACGTGTTCGGGACGACCCGAGGCTGCGCTGCATGGCCGACACCCCGGCTGTGAGTGGTCATTCCCGACGCGCGCGAACCGCTCTCCCCGTCGTTCGTCCCGCCGGGTCGTCGAACAGCTCCCGGCGGATGGCGCGACGCTGCGCGGCGGTGGTCGCACCCCAGATGCCGACGTCCTCCCCTTGCTCGACGGCCCACCGGCGGCAGGCGAGCAGGACGCGGCAGCGACGGCAGACCGCGCGGGCCCGAGCAACCTGGGGCTCGTTGTCCCGCTCGATCAGAGGGAAGAAAAGCTCGGGGTCCTCATCCACGCACGCGGCATCGCGGATCCATCCGCGTGAGGCGGGGAACAGGTCGGTGCTGAAACGAGAAGGCAGACAGTTGTCCGGCACGGCACACCTCCGCCAGATGCCGGCTGAGCCGGCAGGTGGCTGCGACACGGGCGTGCCGCAGGCCCGGCAGAGGTCGTGCTTTCCACTGTAAGACCGGGTCTTCAAACGGCCGGCGGCCGGGGCCCGGTGCTCCCGTCCAGCAGTCCGGTCAGCAGGGTCCGGGTGGACGTCAGTCCCTCCGAGAGCTCCCGCCTGCGGCGCACGCGTCCCGGTCGGCTCCCGGGCTTGCGGGCACGGCTGACCTGAGCGTTCAACGAGTCCTGCCGTGGCCGAGGAGCCCGTGCGGAGCCCCGTTATGGCTTGTGTTCCGCGGGAACCCACGCCCTTGCGGCCGTGTTGCCGGACGGCACCACGGACCTGCCGCACATACGAGGGAAAGGTTCACGACCACCATGACGACAGCCCGCGACATCATGACCGGCGGCGCCGAGTGCATCGGCGCCCAGGAGACGGCGCTGGACGCGGCCCGCAAGATGAAGGACCTCGGAGTCGGTGCTCTGCCGATCTGCGGCACCGACAACGAACTCAAGGGCGTGCTGACCGACCGGGACATCGTGGTGAAGGTCCTCGGCGCGGGCAAGGACCCCGCCACCTGCCCGGCCGGCGACCTCGCGCAGGGCGAGGCCGTGACCATAGGCGCTGACGACGACGCGGATGAGATCCTGCGCACGATGATCCAGCACAAGGTGCGACGCCTGCCGGTGATCGACGGGCACGACCTGGTCGGCATGGTCGCACAGGCCGACGTCGCCCGCTCGCTGCCGGATCCCGAGGTCGGTGACCTGCTCCAGGCTCTCTCCACCGGCTGAGCCTCAGCCCGTGCCCCGGCCGCTTTGCTGGAAGCAGGGGAACGGACAGCAAGGCCGGGGCACACGGGTCGGTGCAGTCAGCCTGCACGTTCATGCTCGGGCGGATGCGGTGAACGGCCTGACCGAGCCCTGCGAGCCCTACGAGCCCCGTGTTCATACTCCGGTTCGAAAGGCATCGTGCCGTCGCACGCGCCGCGGTCCACACATACCCCCCACGGTCCCCGTCACATACCTCCCACGGTCCCCGTTGCCGAGTGGATAGCATCACGCCCGGCGTGGCTCCCGGCAGAGGCGATGATCATAGATTCGGACGCGGTACCTCCGCTCACAACGAGCATCAGCCTGCGCGAGTTGCTGATGGCACTGGGTGATGCGCTGCTGGAGGTGCAGGCCGCTCCCGCCGGACTGGACGTCGAGATCCGCGGCGTCGCCCTGCTCGACCCCGAGGACCCGCCGACCACTCGGCCGGGCGAGCTGGTTCTCGTCATCGGCGCCCGTGGCCGAGCCGCTTATCCCGCGCTGCGGGCCGCCGGGCGCGACGGAGCCGCCGCCGTCGTGGTCAAACTGGACGGCCCCGGCCAGGCCGCGGCCCTCAGCGAGACCGCCGCCGAGGCCGGGGTCGCCCTGCTCTCGTTGCGCGGCGAAGCACGCTGGGAACAGGTGAACACGCTGGCCCGCGCCGCCCTCGACGACGTGCCGCCGTGCCGCCCGGGCGAAGGGGCCGAGGAGGGCGACCTGTTCTCGCTCGCCCAGACCACCGCCATCCTCACCAGCGGCATCGTCAGCATCGAGGACGCCGCCCACCGGGTGCTGGCGTACTCCCGCTCCACCGACTCCGACGAGATCGACGACCTGCGGCGGCGCTCCATCCTCGGCTGGCAGGGACCGGAGCCGTATCTGGCGAAGCTGCGCGAGTGGGGCGTGTTCCAGGACCTGCACTCCAGCGACGAGGTGATCAGCATCGACAGCCATCCCGAGCTGGGGATCCGTCGCCGGCTCGCGGTGGCCGTGCGGTCCGGGGGCCGCCAGCTGGGGACCATCTGGGTGCAGGAGGGCTCGACGCCGCTGTCCGAACGCTCGGACCAGGCACTGCTGGGTGCGGCCCGGGTCGCCGCGCTCCACCTGGTGCGCCGCCGCCGGGAGCTCTCGGAGGGACTGACTTTCACCCGGACCCTGCTGGCCGGACTGCTGGACGGGAGCACCGGGCCCCAGCCGCTCGCCACCCACCTGGGATTCGACGCGACCCGTCCGGCCGCCGTCCTGGGCTTCTCGTACGAGACCGCGGATGCCGTCGCCGCCCCGGAGCTGACCCACGTCGAGGTCACCAACCTGGTCTCCGTGCACATGGCCGCCCGGCACCGCAGTGCGCTGGTCGCGCAGGTCGGTACCCGCCTCTACGTGCTCCTGCCCCAGTTGCCGCGCAGCATCGACGTGGACACGCTGCGCGGCTGGGGCCAGGAGATCACCGACGCCGCACGCCGCCATCTGGACCTGCCCCTGCGCGGCTCGGTCGGTTGCGTGGTGTCCGGGCTCGGGGACGTCCCGGAGTCGCGCCGGGAGGCCGACCGCATCCTCGACGCCATGCTGGGGACCGACGTCCCCACCGCGGTCGCCGCGCTGCCGGACATCCAGGCGGAAGTACTGGTCAGTGAACTGCTGACGCTGCTTTCCACCCACCCCGAGATACGGGATCCACGGCTGACCGCCCTCCTCGAGCACGACAGCCGGAACCAGGGCCGCCTGGCGGAGACCGTCCTGACCTATCTGAACTCCTTCGGTGACGTACGGGCCGCCGCCGCCCAGCTGTACGTGCACCCCAACACGCTGCGCTACCGCATCCGCCGGGCCGAGGAGCTGACCGGTCTCGAACTGAGCCGTCCCGACCAGCGTCTGCTCGCCATGCTCCAGCTGCGGCTGCCGCCGCCCGCCACCTGATCCCGCTTCCTTCCGCATTGGCCGGCCGGACAGCCGATCGGAGGCGGGTTCGTCGAGCCGCACAAACACATCGGCTCACGGCCCCTCATACGCTTGCGCGAATTCATCCCCGCAAGCGATGCGGACCGCCTTTCGCACCGCCTCTCACGAGGAGACGGAGCACAGCGCCGACGTGCGATGACGACCCCATCATCGACACCGCATCCGAATACCGAACACAACCCCCCACATGGTGAACGCTTTCGAGAATTTCCAGGGTCATGGTCGGCCCACTGCCGACCCGTTGCCGAACCGGCCTGCTCGTCCCCGCCGATCACGGGGTATCCGGAGATCCGGATCGCCGGTGATCGGCGATCGGTGGCCCGGTGACACGGCAGCCACTCCCGCAGGACTCCCCAACCCCACTTCGGACGGATGTCGACATGACTGCACGCGCCCCTGACTCCCTGGCCCCGGCCCCCACTCCACCGGTCGGCGGTCAGCCCCCGGAGCAGTCGGGTCTGAAGGCCGGTCTCAAGAACCGCCATTTGTCCATGATCGCCATCGGCGGTGTGATCGGCGCTGGCCTCTTCGTGGGCTCCGCCTCCGGTATCGCCGCCGCCGGGCCCGGCATCCTGCTGTCGTACGCGCTGGTCGGAGCCCTGGTCGTCCTGGTGATGCGGATGCTCGGCGAGATGGCCGCGGCCAACCCGAGCTCCGGCTCCTTCTCCGCCTACGCGGACCGGGCGCTGGGCCGTTGGGCCGGGTTCTCGATCGGCTGGCTGTACTGGTTCTTCTGGGTCGTCGTACTGGCCGTGGAGGCGACCGCGGCCGCCGTGATCCTGGAAGGGTGGGTGCCGGCCGTACCGCAGTGGGCCTGGGCGCTGATCGTGATGGTGGTGCTCACCGCCACGAACCTGCTCTCGGTCGGTTCCTTCGGCGAGTTCGAGTTCTGGTTCGCGGGCATCAAGGTCGTCGCCATCGCGGGCTTCATCGTCCTCGGCGGCCTGGCGATCTTCGGTGTGCTGCCCGGCTCCGACAGCACCGTGACGGGCTTCGCCCACCTCACCGAACACGGCGGTTTCCTGCCGCACGGGCCCGGAGCGATCCTCACCGGCATCCTGCTGGTCGTCTTCTCCTTCATGGGCAGCGAGATCGTCACCCTCGCCGCCGCCGAGTCCCCGAACGCGCAGCGGGCGGTCGCGAAGGCCACCAGGAGCGTGATCTGGCGGGTCGGCCTCTTCTACGTCGGTTCGATCCTCGTCGTGGTCTCCCTGCTGCCGTGGAACGACCCCGCGATCCAGGAGAAGGGGTCGTACGTCGCGGCCCTGAACTCCATCGGCATCCCGCACGCCGGCGAGATCATGAACTTCATCGTGCTGACCGCCGTGCTGTCCTGCCTCAACTCCGGCCTCTACACCGCCTCCCGGATGGCCTTCTCCCTGGGCGAGCGCGGCGACGCCCCGCAGTCCTTCGTACGGACGAACGCGCGAGGCGTCCCGCAGGCCGCGATCCTGGCCTCCGTTGCCTTCGGCTTCGTGGCGGTCGCCTTCAACTACCTGTGGCCGGACACGGTGTTCCAGTTCCTGCTGAACTCCTCGGGTGCGGTCGCGCTCTTCGTGTGGTTGGTCATCTGCTTCTCGCAGCTGCGGATGCGGGGCATCATCCTGCGTGAGAACCCGGAGAAGCTCGTCGTCAAGATGTGGCTGTTCCCGTATCTGACGTGGGTGACGATCGGGATGATCTCGTTCGTGCTCGTCTACATGCTCACCGACGACAGGGAGGGCGGCGGACGGAGCCAGGTGGTGCTCTCCGTGCTCGTGGCCGCGCTGGTGATCGCGATCTCGTTGGTCCGGGAGCGGAGGCGCCCGAGAAGCACCGAGGAAGCGGTCGCGTCCCGGTAGCCGTCGCGAACCGCCACCCGGCGGTCCAGGCTCCCCGCCGTCCTCGGCGGGGAGCCGCCGCTGTTCCGGCGGGCGCGGGGCCGCGCACGGGCGCCGGCGGACGGCCCCGGAGAACCGCCGGACGAAACGGCGATCACCGCCGTGACCCCGACCGAGCCGTCCACCGGTCCGGGACCGGACGGCCCAGCGCCAACCGCGCCACGCGCGGCCAGTCGGCCGCCGCCCCGCCGCCCCGCGGCGCGTGAGGGCGGTGGCGCGGCACGCGGACCCGGAGCGCACCGGGCGCGCTGCGGCACACCACGGGGGACGGCAGGACGACGTGTTCTCCGTCGATGCCGACCGGGAGGGTGTCCGTGCCGGCCTCGACGACGACTTCCTCGGCGGTCAGCCGGACGAGCCCCCCGGAGCGCGGACCGCGCACGATGCGTGCCGCGTCGGCGGTGCTGCCGACCCGCACGCACACCAGGCCGAGGAGCCCCGAGTCCAGCCGCTCCCTGCGCCCCGGACGGGCCGCGTCCACGGCACGTCCGTAGGGGTTGTTGCTGACGAGCAGGGCCTGGAGCCCGTCGACGCGCGTCCGGCCGGCCCGTGCCCGCAGCCTGAGCGCCTCTTCGCCGGTGAGGAGGCCGGGAAGGGTGCGCAGGGTCGTGCGGGTCTTGGCGTCCCGGTACGCGGGGTCGGTGACGACGGACGCGTACGTCCCGAACGAGGCGTTGTTGACGAAGACCCGGTCCGCGGCGTACCCGAGGTCGACGCGGAGTTCGACACCGTCCGTCAGGGCCCGCAGGGCCGCGGCCGGATCGTCGCGGTCGAGGCCGAGGTCGAGGGCGAAGTGGTTGCGGGTGCCCGCGGGGATCACCACGAACGGCAGGTCGTGGTGCGCCGCGACCTCGGCCACCAGGGCCTGGGTGCCGTCGCCTCCCGCCACCGCCAGCAGGTCGGCTCCCTCGGCGACGGCCTGCCGGGCCAGCTCGACGACGTCCTGGCCCGCGTCGAGCAGGACCACCCGGCAGCCCGCCGCCCGGGCCTTCTCCGCCAGCTGGAAACGGCCCACCTTGCCGCCGCCGGAGCGCGGATTCATGAGGATCCAGGGGGCGCGGGGTTCCTTGACGACAGACTGTCCGGCCTGTCCGGTTTGTCTGGCCCGTTCGGTCCGTTCGGAGACGGTGTGACCGTGTGCCGGGACCGTACGTGCCGCCGTGACGGCCAGCGCCCACAGGGCCAGGGACACCAGGGCCGGACCCAGCAAGCCGAACGCGGCGTACAGGGCGAACACGGTGACCGGTGCGGCCACCGACAGGACCGCCCCGAGGACGCGGAGCACACCCGTGTGGGCCAGGACCCACCACACGCCGACGGCGGCGAGCGCGAGCCCCGCGAGGCCGACCAGCACCCACAGCACGCTCCGCAGACCGGCGGCGACGAGCGGCACCAGGATGCTTCCCAGGAGGGCGAGCAGGGCGAGGCGGGCTCGTCCGGCCCCGCCTTCGGGCGCGGCCGGGGCCCTCGCCCCGCCCGGTCCCCTCGTGCCACCTCTGCGCCGTTCCACCTGTCGGCCCTTTTCCTGGCGATCCCGGTCGCGCGGCGGCCCTCGCCGTTCGTTTCGTTCGTTTCGTTCGTCTCGTTCGTCGGCGGTGAAGGTGTGCTCGGGGTGCGCGGTCCCGTCGGAGTCGGGCGGGCCCGGGGCGTGGCCGGGGTCATGGGCGCTCCTCCGCGGCGGTCGCGGTGTCAGGCCGCCGGGAGGGGTGTGTGCGGCCCCGTGGAGTGTGCCTTTCGGAGCGCGGCCCGCCAGGCGAAGGCGACCACCACCTCGGCCAGGCCGAGCAGGACGAGCCACAGGCCGAGCAACCGGGTCAGGGCGCGGGCCGATTCGGTCGGCAGGGCGAGGACCACGATCCCCGCGACGATGGCGAGTACGGCCGTGCCCAGGACGACGCCACGGTGCGGCAGGTCCTGGGCGGCGAGGGCCGTGTAGAGGGTGAGGAGGCCGGAGAGGAGCCAGAGCACCCCGACGATCAGGGAGAGCGCGGTGATCGTCTGCAGCGGGTTCCGCAGGCACAGCACTCCGGTCAGGACGTACAGCACGGCCAGGAGCAGCCCCGGGAGCCGTTCGTGCCCCTCCCGCGCGAAGACGGCCACGAACCGGAACGCCCCGGTCACCAGAAGGTACAGGCCGACGAGGACGGCCAGGACGTGCAGGGTCGCCTCCGGCCAGACCAGGACCAGGATGCCCGGCACCAGCGTCGTGACGGCCGAACCCAGGAGCCAGGTCCACGAGCGGCCGAGCCGCGCGAGTGCGTAGGTGGGGTCGCCCATCGGATCGAAGGGCACTCGGTCGGGACGGTGTTCCGACCCGGTGTGCGATGCCGGACCACGCGGCACGGACATGGTTCCTCCTCGCGTGATCGGTCGGTCGCTTCCGGACGCGCCGACGGGCGATGTGACGGGCGGTGTGTGCGAGGGCCTGACCGATCCAGGGTATGTCTGTCCCCGGGTGCCGGGATCACCCGCCGCGGGTGATCCCGGCACCCGGTGCAGGTGGCCCTTCGTCCGGTTGTCGGCACTCCGGGCCGTGCGTCTCAGTGCTTCAGGACGATCTTGAAGGAGACGATCAGCAGGCCGATCAGCAGATTGACCGACGCGGTGGCGGCCATCAGCCGCCGGGAAGCACCGGCGCGGTGTGCCGCGGCCACGGACCAGCCCACCTGCCCGGCCACGGCGACGGAGAGGGCCAGCCAGAGGGCGCCCCGCACGTCCAGGCCCAGGAGCGGGCTGACGGCCACCGCGACGGCCGGCGGGAAGGCGGCCTTGACGATCGGCCACTCGTCACGGCACACGTGCAGCACCATCCGGCGGTCCGGAGCCCGCTGTGCCAGCCGCGCCCCGAACAACTGGGCGTGCACGTGCGCGATCCAGAACACCACCCCGGTGAGCAACAGCAGCAGCACCAGCTCGGCGCGGGGGAACGAGCCCAGCGAGCCGGCGCCGAGCACCACGGAGGCCGCGAGCATGGATCCGTAGACGGCGCCCGTGTAATCCGCGTGGACCCGGCGCTGGGCCCGGCGCGCCCGCCGGTCCGTGGCCGGGCCGGCCCTGGTCCTGGTTCTTGTTCTTGTTCTGGACACGTCTGACTCCCTTGGTCCCAGCCTTGGTCTCAGTGCGCCGGGCCGGTCGCTTCGGCCGGGGCACCGGTGTCCGGCTGCCGCGGACGGCTGCCCGGGGCGGTCGGCAGATGCGGTGTGACCAGGAAACTGGCGAGAGCGACGCCGCCGGTGGCCAGGATCGCCGCCTTCAGGCCGGCCAGCTGCGCGGAGGCGTAGGAGTCCGTGACGGCGTCCACCTCGGACGGCGGCAACCCGGCACGTTCGGCCGCCGAGCGCACCTGACCGGTGGAGACGAAGGTGACCCCGGCCTCGAGGGAGACACCGACCTGCGCATGGGTCTCTTCGGACAGGCGCGGGTCGTCCGCCACCTGTGTGGTGAAGGCGTGGGCCAGCGCACCGATGAGGATCGACCCGATGAGCGCGGTGCCCAGCGCCGAGCCCAGGTTCTGTGCCGTGAACTGGAGCCCTCCGGCCTCGCTGCGTTCCTCCTCACCGACGCCGGACTGGACGACGTTGCCCAACTGCGAGGCGAGCAGGCCGACCCCCACGCCCAGCAGGGCCATGGCTCCGGCGAACTGCGCGTCGTCGATGACCGGATCGATGGTGGCCAGCAGCCACACGATGGCCGCCGTCAGGGTGATCAGGGCCACCCGGACCACCCGGCGCGGCCCCCACACCCGTCCCAGTGGGGACGCGGACAGGGAGGTCACCAGCATGGTGGCGGACACCGGGAGGAGGCGCAGCCCGGTCTGGAAGGCGTCGAACCCCTGAACGACCTGCAGATACAGCGGGATGGTGAAGAACAGCCCCAGGAGGATGAGGTTCTGGCTCAGCAGGGTCAGCAGGCCGGACCGCAGCACGGGCCTGCCCAGCAGGGACAGGTGCACCAGGGGGTCGTCGCCCCGGCTGTCGCGCCGCCGCTCCCAGTTCCGGAAGACGGCCAGGACGGCCACCCCGGCGCCGACGACGAACAGCGTCGGGGCGAAGCCGAACACGGTGAAGGGCGGGTTCCGCGGCTGCACCCATCCCCATGTGCTGCTCTGCAGCACACCGAGCACGCCCAGTCCCAGTCCGGCCGCCGAGAGCGCGGCACCGACGCCGTCCAGCCGGGGAGGCGGGCCGGTCCGGACGGGCGTCGCGATCACCCGACGGCACAGCAGGACGGCCACGACGACCACGACCTCACCGGCGAAGACCAGCCGCCAGGTCAGGTACGTCGTCATCCAGCCGCCCAGCAGCGGGCCGACCGCGATCCCGGCACCGGCGAGTCCGCCGATGACCGCGTAGGCGACGGCCCGGTCCCGCCCGCGGTAGGACTCCGCGACGAGGGCGACCATGGCCGGCAGCACCATGGCGGCTCCGAGCCCCTCGATGACGGACCAGCCCAGCGTGAGGACCCACAGCGTGGGGGCCACAGCGGTCAGGGCCGACCCCACGCCGTAGACGACCAGGCCCAGAAGGAACATGCGGCGACGCCCGAAGATGTCCCCGAACCGCCCGCCGATGATCATGAACGCCGCCATGACCAGTGCGTACAACGTGATGACGGCCTGGATGGCGGTGACCTCCGTGTCGAAGTCGTCGACCAGCCGGCTGATGGACACGTTCATGACGGAGGTGTCCAGGACCATCAGGAACTGGGCCGTACCGAGAACGACCAGAGCCCGCCAGTGCTTCACGCCGTCCACCTCGTCGAGTCGGCCCGGTACGCCGACGGGGCCGGCCGGGCAGCGGCAGGCGCCCGCCGCTGCGTCCATCGCACCCGAGGTGCGCGCCCCGTGCCTCACCCGCCGCGGGGGAAGGGACGGCGCTCCCCAGGGGCCCGGTTTTCCCTCCGGCCCCGGGGTGTAAAACCGCGGTCGCCGATCACTCGGGGCGGGACCGGGGGAGCCACGAGCGACGGAGGGGAGTCGGCCGTGCAGCACACTCCGCCTGAAGGCACCGCGGAAATCCTGTTCATCGGCAACGCCACCCTGCTGATCCGCTACGGAGACCTGACGCTCCTGACCGATCCGAACTTCCTCCACCGCGGCCAACTGGCCCACCTCGGCTACGGGCTGGTCTCGCGCCGGGTGACCGAACCGGCCGTCGACGTGGCGGACCTGCCCCACGCGGACCTGGACGGCGTCGTGCTCTCCCATCTGCACGGCGACCACTTCGACCGGGTGGCCCGACGCGGACTGGACCGGAGCCTGCCGTTCGTGACCACCCGGCACGGCTCCCTCCTGCTGAAGGGCCTGTACGGCTTCCGCCGCGCCACCGGTCTGCGCACCTGGCAGAGCCACACCCTGCGGCACGGGGACTCCTCCGTGCGCATCACCTCGCTGCCGGGCCGCCACGCGCCCGGCCCGGCCCGGGTCCTGCTGCCGCCGGTCATGGGCAGCCTGCTGGAATTCGGCGACCGCTCGGGGGAGACCCGGCTGGTCCTCTACCTCTCCGGCGACACCCTGATGTACGACGGCCTGCGCGAGATCGCCGAGCGGTACCCGGACATCCACCTGGCGGTCCTGCACCTCGGCGGCACGACCCTGCCCGGAGGCCTCGTGGTCACGATGGACGCCGAACAGGGAGCCGACCTGCTCGACCTGCTGCGCCCGCGACGGGCACTGCCCGTCCACTACGACGACTACACGGTTTTCCGTTCCCCACTCGAGGACTTCCTCGCAGAGGCCGGACGCCGGGGTCACGACGCGCGCCTGGTGCGGTGCGCCCCGGGCGAGCGTGTGACGGTCGGCGCCGGAGCCACGGCCTGACCGGCACGCCCACGCACCGTGTCGAGGGCCCCGGTCATCCCGGTCACCCCGGTCACTCCGGCCCCGGTCACCGAAGGTTCCATGACCAGCGGACGGTTTCACCTCGCCCGATGCGGACACGCGAGGTGAGTCGCCGCCGGTCCGGCGGCGACGACCGTTCTGGCCCGGAAGGCCGAAAGCGAAGGGAGCAGCCATGCCGGAGGGGGAAGCCGCGGACCGCACGCCGCACGAGCGCCCGGCGATGCCGCAGGAGGAGGCGGAGATCTCTCCGCCCTATCGCTTCCAGCGCCAGCAACGGCCGGGGCTGGAGGCCGACATGGAAGTGCGTCCGAGGTACCTGGCGCCGAACTACCGCGGATCGGGGAAGCTCGACGGCAAGGTCGCGCTGATCACGGGGGGCGACTCGGGGATCGGCCGCTCGGTGGCCGTCCTCTACGCCCGGGAGGGAGCCGACGTGGCCGTCGTCCACCTGCCGGAGGAAGAGCGTGACGCCGCCGAGACGCGAGAAGCGGTGGAGAAGGAGGGACGCACGTGCCTGCTGCTGCCGGGTGATCTGTGCGATCCGTCCTTCTGCACCGACGTCGTCGAGCGGACGGTGGCGGAACTGGGCGGTCTCAACGTCCTGGTGAGCAACGCCGCCCACCTCAACAGTCAGAACGACCTGTCGGAGCTGACCGCCGAGGACTTCGACCGGGTCTTCAAGACGAACGTCTACGCCTACTTCCACCTGGTGATGGCGGCCCTGCCGCATCTCTCCCATGGAGACGCCGTGATCGCCACAGCCTCCGAGGAAGCGCTCGAGGGCAGCGAGATGATGATGGACTACGCGGCCTCGAAGGCCGCTGTGGTCGTCTTCACCAAGTCCATGGCCTCTCACCTGGCCCAGCGCGGCATCCGTGCCAACGTCGTCTCGCCCGGCCCCACGTGGACCGTGCTCAATCTGGCGGGCCAGCGCTTCCCCGACGACTACCTGACGAATCTGGGAAGTTCGGCCCCCATGGGGCGGGTGGCCCAGCCGGAGGAAGTGGCTCCCGCCTACGTCCACCTGGCCTCCGACGCCGACTCCAGCTTCACGGTCGGCGAGGTGATAGCCGTCACCGGCGGACTGACCGACACCCGTTGAGGCCCTCGGACCACAGGTTCTGTGCCACCGGGGTCAACTCACGCCCCGGGCCCGGGAAGACCGTGGAGCGAGTCGCACCCCTCACCGAACAGGTCCGCCTGGAAGAGCGACAGGGCCGAACACCGGGTTCAGTCCTCACGGACGGGGTTCAGTCCTCGCGGACGCTGAGCAGGTCGCCGGGCTGGCAGTCCAGTTCGCGGCAGATCGCGGTGAGGGTGGAGAAGCGGATCGCCTTCGCCCGGTCGTTCTTCAGGACGGAGAGGTTGACCACCGTCACCCCGACCCTGGCCGCCAACTCGGACAGGGTCATGCCGCGGTCGGCCAGCAGCCGGTCCAGGTGGACCTGAACCCGGTGTCCTTCCTCCGGCGGCATCAGACCAGTCCCTCGGTGTCGGCCCGTAGCTTCGTACCGCGGCGGAAGACCTCGCTCAGGGCCAGGATGAGGAAGGCGAGCAGGACGTACTCGCCGGAGAAGGCGGCCGAGAAGGGGATCAGGTCGGCCAGGGGGGTGCCGCTCACCAGCGCCTGCGTGGTGAGCGACAGCAGGGCCGGGGAGGAGAGGCCCTGCACCAGCACCGTGAGCCCTATGACGCTCAGGCGTCGGGCGTTCTGCGGTACGAAGACGTCGCCGCCGTGCAGGGTCCTGGCCATCTGGAGGAGGAGGGCCAGGATGAGGAGCAGGAGCAGGCTGCCGACGAACTCGGGCAGGGCGAGCAACAGGCGCTGGCCCAGGTCGGGGTCGGTGAAGGCGAGGTCGGCCCGGTGAGTACCGGTGAGCGTCATGCCGTGGCCCGCCGCCGCGTCGGTCACGGTGCCTGAC
This sequence comes from Streptomyces sp. NPDC050388, assembly GCF_040655635.1. Classification (NCBI taxonomy): domain Bacteria; kingdom Bacillati; phylum Actinomycetota; class Actinomycetes; order Kitasatosporales; family Streptomycetaceae; genus Streptomyces; species Streptomyces sp. NPDC050388. Next base: position 16,131 of record NZ_JBFAKH010000087.1, on the reverse strand, counting down.
ACCGGGGCCGTGGTCCCGGTCTCGACCTCGCGGGTGTCCACCGGGTCGACGAGGCCGACCCCCCCGAGGGCCGGGGCCAGCACCCCGAAGACGCCGACCAGCAGAGTGGCCAGCCCCAGAACTGCCCCCAGCAGCCGATCGTCGGCCCGGCTCCACCAGGACTTCGTACGCATGGTTCCCCTTGCCGCCCGCAACGTGCATATCGATTGTCGATACTATCGATAGTCGATATGTGCGTTGTCAAGCTCGTGAGTCTGCTTCCTCGGCGGAGTCGGCGATCGCCGAGACCGCAGCCCGGCTCGTCCCGCGCGCCCGTACATCTCCGGGAACACCGCCCCGAAGCGGAGCCGGAGCCCGACGGCGCGGAGAGGTCCGGCCCGGAGTCCGTGCCGCCTGACGCCGATCCGTCGGGTGAGATCCGACAGGGCGCCTCCCCGCCAGCTCCCGGGACGGGGCGGGGCGGTGCTGACCGGTGGGAGGTGCCGGAACGGAGCGCCTGTGATCCGGCGCACACCGTGCGAAGCGATGACTTCCCCTCGTGCCGTCGGTCATACGAGCGACAACGACAACACCGGCACGAGGAAGGCCCGGCCATGACTCACACGCTCGGCGCGACCCGGCACACCGCTCCCGTTGCGCCCGCGGCGCGACCGGTGGCACGGCAGGCCCTGGCCGGCGGCGCGGTGGCGGGCCCCCTGTTCCTCGTGCTCGGCGTCGCCCAGGGCCTCGCACGGGACGGCTTCGACTTCACCCGCAACGCCGTCAGCCAGCTCGCCCTCGGTGAGACGGGCTGGATCCAGACGGTGAACTTCCTGCTCACCGGAGCGCTGCTGATCGTGGGGGCGGCCGGTCTGCGCCGGGCGCTGCGTGGTGCCACGGGCGGCACCTGGGGGCCGGCCCTGGTCGGGGTGTTCGGTGCCTCGTTCTGGGCCGCCGCGATCTTCCCGGCCGACGCGGGGGCCGGTTTCCCCGCCGGTGCGCCCGACGCGACCACGCTGAGCGGGCACGGTGCTGTGCACATGGTGGCCGGGACGGTCGGCTACCTCGCCCTGTGCGCGGCGTTCGCCGTTCTGGCCCGCCCGCTCGCTGCCAGGGGCCACCACGGTTGGGCTGTCGCCTCGCGCCTCGTGCCCGTGGCCGTCCTCGCCGGCTTCACGGCCTCCGCCGCCTTCGTGCCGGTCTTCACCGCGGGAGCCGGCCTCGGCCTGTTGTGGCTGGCCGCGGTGATGGCCCGCCTGGCCGTCGCCCCGAGAAACCGTTAGCCGCCCGCCGCTCCGGCGGACATCATCGTCACCACCAAGAGCATGCAGATCAGAGAGGAAACGGGGCATCCCATGACCAGCGCAGTAAAAGGTCCCGCCGGCTACTTCCCCTCCATCGAGAAGAAGTACGGCCGTCCGATCGCCGAGTGGAAGGACCTCATCCGCACCTCCCCGCTCACCAAGCACATGGAGCTCGTCAACTGGCTCAAGGCGGAACACGGCCTCGGCCACGGCCACGCCAACGCCCTCGTCGCCCACACCCTCGCCGAGGACGCCGGCAAGTGATCGGGCCGGACCGTCCGGACCGGCTCGGGGTCATGATCCGAGGGGGTGGGGGAGTCGAGCGCGACGCGCGGCCGGCCTCCGGGAGGCCGGCCCGGCTGGACGAGCCGCTCATGGGCGCAGCGAGGCGAGCCGCCCGGTCGCCTACGCGCGCCAGTAGCTGCGGCGGAGCAGTACCGCCAGGGGAACGATCTCGATACGGCCGAGGAACATGAGAGCGGTGAGGATCGCCTTCGACAGGTGCCCGAGCGGCGCGTAGGAACCGAACGGGCCGACCTCGCCGAACGCGGGGACGAGCAGCCAGACGGCGACGACGACGAGGAATCCCTCGCGGATGTCCAGCGGGGGCCGCCTGCCCGTCAGACGCTTGAGCGCCAGGCCCGTCACGGCCACGGCGAGTCCGGTGACGAGGAAGGGCCAGGAGGGTTCGCCGGCTGCAAGCGCGACGACCGCCGGCGCGACGAACGCGACCGCGAACCACGCGAGCAGAGCGCCGACGACGCCCAGCGCGGTCCGCACGTCGACGCCGAGCCGTCTGCGCGGGCGCCACCGTCGAGGACGCGGCGACGAGCGTGACGGCGTCACAGGTCGTGCTCGATCGCGGGGACGCGGTCGGGCTCGGTGAGGACGATGACGCGGTCCCCGGGCCGCAGTTCGTCCTCACCGCCGGGGAAGAAGACGGTGCCGTCGCGAACGATCGCGCCCACACCGGCTCCGGGAAGCGCGTCGACCGGACCGTGCGCGAACCGGCTGTCGGGCCGGACGGTGATGTCGAGCACCTCGAAGCGGTCGTCCCCCAGCATCGCCATCTGGTGGGTGCGCTCGTCGAACGTGAAGCGGGTCATCTTCTCGGCGGTTTCGTCACCCGGGTCGATCGTCACGTCGGTTCCGGCGGCTTCGAAGACCTCGGCGGCGGCGGGGTCCTCGAGGACCGTCAGTGTGAGTTCGACCCCGTGGACCTTCGCGAGCACCGCCGCGTACAGATTGCGCGAGTCGTCCCCGTCGGCGAACACCGCCGCTCCCGCCGCACCGACGCGCTCACGGCGCAGGAACGCCGGGTCGAGGCCCGTCGCGTGGAACACCCGTGCCCGGTCGAGTGCGGCCGCGCGCGCTCGTGCCGCATCCGGCTCGATCAGCCGCACGGAGATCCCCTTGTCGAGCAGCACCCGGGCAATGGCCGTCCCCATGCGCCCGGCGCCGAAGAGCGCGACGTCATCGACGGGATCGGCCCCGGTGACCAGCCGGCTCCACGCGCGCGCCGCCGCGGGCGACGCCATCACGATCACCCAGTCGCCAGGCCGCACCACCTCGTGCGCGGTCGGTCTGATCCAGTTCCCGTCGCGCACGACGGCGACCACCCGCGACGCCGCGGGCAGGCCCGCGTCACGCAGGGGGCGGCCGGCGAACCGCGGCGGCCGCCCCTCGCGGATGTCGACGCCGAGCACGACCACCTCGCCGCCGGCGAAGAAGTCCACGTGCCGTGCGCCCGGCACGTGGAGGACGCGCGCGACGGCGCTCGCGGTCTCGAACGCCGTCGAGACGAGGAGGTCCACGTCGAGATCACCAGCACGCCAGGCTTCCAGGTAGTCCGTCCCGGTGGCCCGCACGACCGTCCGCGCCGACGACAGCCGGCGGGCGAGCATCGCGGTCACCAGGTTGACCTCGTCCCGCGACGTGCACGCCAGGACGAGCTCGGCATCGGCCACACCGGCTTCGAGGAGCGTCTCGCGCCAGGTGCCGCTGCCGCGCGTGATCCGCACGTCGTAGGCGTGCGACACGGCCTCCAGGCGCGCCTCGTCGATGTCGATCACCGTGCACTCGTGCGTCTCGGCGAGTGACTTCACCACGGTGTGACCGACCTGCCCCGCACCCACCACGATGACCTGCACCCCAGCATCGTGGCACGTACGGGTACCGGCCGCCGCGACGTCGGCGACGAGTCCCTCGAGACCGACCGCGAGCACCCCGGACCGCGCCCGCCATGCCTGCCGACCGCAGTGCGGGGCACAGCAGCCCGCGGGCCGCGCCGATCCGCCGGCACGCGACCGGTGATCGTGGCCGAGCCGTCGCCCACCAGCTCCGGGCCATGATTCGAGGTGGCGGGGAATGGCCACGGGCTCCTCCGAAGAGGGCGCCGACCGGACGGAGTGGCACGCGCGCGGCATCGGCCCGGACACACCGAGGACCGGCTCGGGAGGAGGCCTCTCCTGAGCCGGCCCTCGGCTGCTGTGCCCCCGGCAGGATGCGGACCTGCGACACCAGCTTGAGGAGTTCTCCCCGCCCAAGGACCTGACCCGGGTGAACATTGCCTCGAGCGCGTCTCGCCCGGGAAAACACGCTTCGGTGGTTCGCGCGAGTGCGCGGGGTTTCCCGGTCTCCTGCGCACCGAATCCGTCCCGCTCGGCCCACGGGTCGAGATGGTGCCCCTCCGGGTGGTGCACGGAGTCTGAAGGCGGTGTCGCGGGTCGGGGCCGATCGCGCTGCCCGGCGGGGCATGGGATCGGGTGACGGCGCATCGGGCCCTGCCGGGAACGGCCGGCTGCTCGTGCGGACGGTGTTCCGCGGCCGTCCGGTGGGACGGCGGCCTCCACGGGGGTGATGCAGGTGCACGCGTCCACGCCCCGGGCAGGCCTGGAGCATTCCGATTCCGCTGTCGGCGGACCGTTCCGTCATCCCTTGTGTTCATGAAGATGTCGAGTAATCGTCATTACATGATTACAGAACAACAGCGAGAGCAACTGCGGGGCTGGTTCACCGGCCGGCTCCCCGACGACCTCTTCGAGGAATTGGCCGAGGTCACGGTCGACCGCGAGGAGATCACGGTGATCGGACGCATTCCCGGGCCCCGGCCGGTCGAGGACGCCTCTCCGGCCGAGCGGGACGCGGCCGTCGAGGGCCGGATCCAGGAGTTCCGGGAACGCACCCGGGACGCCCGGATCGCCATCGCCCGGGACGCGGAGCACCGCTTCGGCCGGAAGGTCTCCTGGGGGGTGGAGTGCGCCGGGCGGCGCGCCCTGTTCACCCATGTCGCCGCGCCCGTCATGACCCGGCTGCGCCAGCCGGAGCGCCTGGTCCTCGACACGCTGATCGCCGGCGGGGTGGCCCGCAGCCGCAGCGAGGCGCTGGCCTGGTGCGTGCGCCTGGTCCAGCGGCACACCGACGACTGGCTCACCGAACTGCGCGAGTCCCTGGAGCACGTCCAGCGGGTGCGGGCCCGGGGACCGGACGGCGAACGGGAGGAGGCCGGGCCCACCGCCGACGGCGAGTGAACGGCGTTGCGGATGGCGCGCGTCACCGCGCGGGACGCGCCCCATCTCGTAAGGGCCGCCGCACCACTGGTGCGGACCCCCGGGGCCGAACCTAGACTGGCGGAGGTCAGGAAGAGTCCCGATCAGGGAGATGTGCGCCATGGCCAAGCGAGCCAACAAACGACGCGGCCGCAAGAAGAAGAAGGCCAACCACGGCAAGCGTCCCAACGCCTGAGCCGACCGAGCGCGCCGCCGAGGGCGAACACGCTGGAAGCGCCCCGGCGGGACCAGTCTGCGCACGCGTCCTCGGAGGCCCGCGCGGGGCCGACGTTCCAGCAGGGCATGCGAGTCACGATCATGCTGAGGAACTCGCGGGCCCGCGGACCGGCCGCGACTCCACGGGCGACGTCCCCGCCCCGGGACAGCGCCTGGTGGACGAGCGACCGCCGTGCGCCCTTGGTCGAGGGTGAACCGCTCCGGTTCCGATGGTGGCTCTGATGGGCCTCGCCCACCGTGCTGTGGTCGCCGCGGCCGTGAACATCGGCGGTGCCGAAAGAGCCGGTCGGCCTCGGCCCGTGCCCGCTGCTCGGTGAGCCGGCCGACCGTCCGCCTGCCGGCGTGTGACGGTGCCGGCGGAGGAGGCCCCTGCGACCAGTCCGGTGAGCAAGGGTGACATCGCCGGTCCGGCGAACACTGCGGTGTGCACCTCGACCGTCACGTCGTCGAAGCCGGCGTCCAGGAGCAGGTCGCGGTACCGGCGGGCGGCGCGCGGGTTGGCGGTCAGGTCTGCGCGGGCGTGCACGACGGTGCGGGTGAGGGCCGGATCGTCGGAGCCGATGACGATGGTGTCCCGGTCCCGGCCGGCCGGGACGATCCGCCCTTCGGGCGCGAGAACCCTGCGGGCCCCTGTCAACACCCGCTCCGATTCGGCCAGTTCGTGGAACACTTCGTCGGCTCGGTAGGCGTCCGCAGAGGCGTCCGGCTGTGACGGGGCGTACGCCCCCGCGATCCGGAAGTCCGCTCCGGGCCACCGGCCTCGGGCAGCAGCGGGCATCGGCTCGCCGACCCCGGAGGTGAACGGCGGGTCACCGGATACGCCGTGCCTTCGGGGGCTGCGCGAGCGCGGACGTCCCCGTCGGCCCGGCTACTCTTGCGGGCACGCCGCCCTGCCGATCATGGCGGCCGGCTTCGCAAGCGACACCGGTACCCGCTCGACGTACCCGAGTACGTGTGTCCGGGGGCCGGTTGGGAGGGGGTCCCGTGACAGAGAAACCACCTGTGCCCGACGAACCGTACGAGCGGTCCCGGCCGTCGGGGCGAATACCTGGAACACCCGGGAAAGAGACCGCCGACACGGCGGGAGCACAGCGGGTGGGAACGCCACCGGGAGGCAGGTCGCGCGCGACGACGGGCACGCGGTCCGGCGAAGCCCTCGGACCCCTGGACGCGGGCGCTTACGCCCACGACCTCTGGTTAACCGACCTGCGCCGCGAACCGCCCCCCGCCGTGGGCACCGCCGTCCTCTGGGCGGCGCTCGCCACCGGCGTGCTCAGCACGGTGCTCCTCGACGAGGGCGTGGGCGTCAACCTGTTCCTCGTCGCCCTGCCGGCCACGCTCACTGCGTACTTCGCCGCGCGCCGGGCAGGCCGGGTACAGACCCGCCCCTGGACGCTCGCCTGGGGCATCGGAGGACTCGCCCTCCTGTCGGTCCCGGTGCTCCGCGCCGCTCAGTGGCCTTCCTTCCTCGCCGTGGCCACCGCCATCGGTCTCGCCTCACTCGCCCTCCACGACTCGCGGACCTGGGCCGGCGTCGTGCTCAGCCCCTTCGGACTGGTCGACTCGTTGTTCAAGGGTGCCGCGTGGGGATGGCGAGGAGTGCGCGCCCGCGCCGGCAACGCCTCCGACAACATGGGCTCCGTACTGCGAGCCCTCGCCGTGACGACCGTGCTCCTCCTCGTCTTCGGCGCACTGTTCGCCGGGGCCGACGCGGCCTTCGCCGATCTGCTGAACAGACTGGTCCCGGACACGTCCGTCGGCGACGGCCCCTGGCACCTGCTGCTGTTCGCCCTCGGACTCCTCGGTGCCCTCGCGGCGGCACACACCGCTGCCGCCCCTCTGCAGTGGGACAGGTTCACACCCAGCCCGGGCAGCGCCCGCGGCCGGGGCGAATGGGCGCTTCCCCTGCTCCTGCTGTGCGTGCTGTTCGCCGTCTTCAACGTCATCCAGCTCACCGTCCTCTTCGGCGGGTACGAGGCCGTCCTGGACGAGACCGGCCAGACCTACTCCGAGTACGCGCGGCAGGGCTTCTGGCAACTCCTCATCGCCACGCTCCTCACCCTCCTGGTCATCGTCCTCGCACTGCGCTGGGCACCACGCGGCGGGCCCGGTGACCGGAACCTGGTGCGGGGAGTCCTCGGCACCCTCTGCGCACTCACCCTGATCGTGGTCGCTTCGGCGGTACGGCGCATGGACATGTACGTCGAGGCGTACGGGCTGACGCGGCTGCGGATCTCCGTCGTGACCGTGGAGCTGTGGCTCGGCCTGGTCATCCTGCTGATCATGGCCGCCGGAGTCCGGGGCGCACGCCGGCTGCCCCGCGCCGTCGCCGCGTCGGCCGCTGTCGGGGCCCTCGCCTTCGGCCTGGCCTCTCCCGACGGGCTGATCGCCGAGAACAACGTGCGGCGGTACGAGAGGACCCACAAGTTCGACCTGGACTACGCGCGTGACCTCTCGGCGGACGCGGTCCCGGCTCTGGACGGACTGGAGGAGCCCATGCGGTCCTGTGTCCTCGGTCCCTTGGCGGAGGAGCTCGGTCCGGCGACGGCCTCCTGGTACGAGATCAGCTGGGGAGAGGTCCGCGCCCGGCGGATCCTCGAGGAACGGCCGCCGGTGACGACCGGCCCGGGAACCTGCGTCGGCAGCGGGGAGAACTTTGAGTACCACCGCTGACCGGGACACCCCGTTCCGCCGGTCCGGGCAGCCGGCCGGACCGACCCCGGTGCCCGGGTTCTCCGGTGCCCTTCGAGCGGCATGCGGCCGACCTATAGTTGGCCGCATGAGCCGTTGGAGGGAATTGACCGGAGAGACGTCCGGCGAGGACTACGCCGCACGGTTCGCGGCCCTGGCCCGTAGCGGGAAGGACGTGCACGGTGAGGCGCGGTTCTGCGCGGCTCTCGTGCCTGCCGGAGCGCGGGTGCTGGACGCCGGGTGCGGCACCGGACGGGTCATGATCCGGCTTGCGGAGCTCGGGTACGACTGTGTCGGGGTGGACGTCGACGCGTCGATGCTGAAGGTGGCGCGGAAGCAGGCGCCGGGACTGCCCTGGTTCCAGGCCGATCTGGCCGGGTTCGAGCCGGACCTGCTCGGCATCGCGGCGGACTTCGACCTCGTGGTCGCCGCAGGCAACGTCTTCCCGTTCCTCGCCCCCGGCACCGAGGCCGCGGTGGTCCAGCGCCTGGCCGCGGCCCTGCGTCCGGGCGGCCTGCTGGTCGCCGGCTTCGGCCTGGACGAGGCCCACCTGCCCGTGCCGCCCGGCATCACGCTGCCGGAGTACGACGACTGCTGCGCCGCGGCCGGCCTCACCCTCGTCGACCGCTTCGCCACCTGGGACGCCGACCCTTACGACGACGGCGGCTACGCCGTCAGCGTCCACCGCCGGTGAGGAGTCCGCCTCGGCGGGCGCGCAACGGCAGTCCACCGGCACCGCCGGACGCATCGAGAACAGCCAGGCCGGTGGGTGCCTCGCCTGCGCCACCCGCCGGGGACGGGCGCCGACCGACCGTCGGCTCGCGGTCGGCGCTGTTGACGGAGACGGTGACGGTCGCCTGACGCGCAGCGCAGCCGAAGGCCGGGGCCTCCCTTCGCAGACCCCGGCATGTCCGACGTGAGGCGGTATCAGCTACGCCTCTTCGCAGGTGGCCTCGTAGCTCGACTTGTAGGCGGCCTCGTAGCTTCCCCGGTACTCCGAGTTCATCGCGTTCGGGTTTTTGTGCGTCCGGTAGTTCTTCCCCATGAACTTGCAGTTCTCGCCGTCCGCCTGCCCGTCCGTCTGTCCGTCGTGCGTACCCTGTTTCGCGCCGGGAGCATTTTGATTCATTGCATCCGGGCCCTCTTCGCAGGTGGCCTCGTAGCTCGACCTGTAGGCGGCCTCGTAGCTTCCCCGGTACTCCGAGTTCGTCGCGTTCGGGTTTTTGTGCGTCCGGTAGTTCTTCCCCATGAACTTGCAGTTCTCGCCGTCCGCCTGCCCGTCCGTCTGTCCGTCGTGCGTACCC